>DATDFH010000544.1:0-4926 GCA_036522715.1 Verrucomicrobiia bacterium | reverse complement strand
AAGCATTGAGGCGAGCGGCAGCAGACGTTGGTTCACGCGGCCGAGTCTCGGATGGCGGAGGAAACGGCGCAAGGCTGCACGTTGAGCTTGCTGTGACCGCGCCTGCGGCAAACACTTTTCCCGATCAACATGACCACTATTCTTCGCCTCGTACTCGTATTTGCCTCCCTGCTGCTGTCGGCCGAATCGCACGCGGCGTCGAAACCCAACATCGTGCTCATCCTCGCCGACGATCTTGGCTGGTCCGACCTCGGCTGCTACGGTGCGGATTTGCACGAGACGCCGAACATCGACCGGCTCGCGAAGGAGAGCGTGCGCTTCACGGATGCCTACGCGATGTCCGTCTGTTCGCCGACGCGCGCGGCGTTGATGACCGGCAAGCACGCGGCGCGCGTGCGCATCACGATCTGGGCGGAGGGTTCGCTCAGCGGACCGAAGAACCGCAAGCTGCTTCAGGCCGATTCGCTCCACAACCTGCCGCACACCGAGCCGACGCTCGCGAAGCATCTGCACGACGCCGGCTATCTCACCGCGCTCGTTGGCAAATGGCACCTCGGCGACGCGGATCATTTTCCCGAGACGCATGGTTTCGACGTGAACATCGGCGGCACGCACTGGGGCGCGCCGCAGACGTTCTGGTGGCCCTACAGCGGCAGTGGGCGCTTTGGGTCAGAATTCCGTTTTGTGCCGCACCTCGAATTCGGCAAGCGCGGCGAGTATCTCACAGACCGCCTGACTGACGAGGCTCTCAATGTGATCGACCGCGCAGGCGATCAACCGTTCTTCCTCTATCTGGCGCATCACGCGCCGCACACGCCGATCGAGGCGAAAGCGGATGACGTAAAGCATTTCGAGAAGAAACTCCGTCCGGGCATGAATCACCAGAACCCAGTTTACGCGGCGATGGTGAAAAGCCTGGATGAAAGCGTCGGTTGCGTGCTCGCGCATCTGAAGCAGCGCGGTCTCGAACAGAACACCATCGTCATCTTCACCAGCGACAACGGGGGCTACATCGGCGTGGACCGCAAGGCGGGCCAGACTGTGCCCGTCACGAGCAATACGCCTCTGCGTTCTGGAAAAGGCTCGCTCTACGAGGGCGGCATCCGCGTGCCGTTGATGATTCGCTGGCCTGGCGTCACGCCCAAGGGCGTCGAGTGTCATGAGCCGGTGGTGTTGATGGATTTGTTTCACACGCTCCGCGCCGCCGGGTTTGGAGTCTCGCCTTTAGGCGGAACCGCGCCGGCGGAAGCCGGAACTCCAAACGGCGATGGTCTCGACCTTACGCCGCTCCTCAAAGATTCCGCCGCGAAACTCGGCCGCGACGCGCTCTACTTCCACTACCCGCACTATTACGAAACCACGACGCCGGTCAGCGCCGTGCGCGCGGGCGATTGGAAGCTGCTGGAGTATCTCGAAGACAACCGCGTCGAGCTTTTCGACCTTAAGGACGACCCGTCGGAGAAAACCGACCTTGCCGCGCAGCAGACGGGCAAAGCCAAAGACCTTCGCCAGCGGCTCCATGCTTGGCGCGATTCCGTCGGCGCCGGGATGCCGAAGCCCAACCCGGACTTCAAACCGAAGAAGAAGTAGCGGCCGACGTAAGAAGGCTCACTTCAACTTCTGGCGCTCCGCTCCGCGCCGAAGACTTGTCACCCCCGCTCGCACCCGCCAATCTCCGCGTATGAAATCCCAGCGCTCCCGGCTCGCGCTCGTCTTCGTTCTCTTCGTTGGCTTCTGTTCGACTCTGCCCGCCGCCGAGAGACCGAACGTCATTTTCATCCTCATGGACGATCTCGGCCGCAACGACCTCGGCTGCTACGACAGCAAGTTTTACCACACGCCGAACATCGACCGGCTCGCGAAGGACGGGATGCTCTTCACCGACGCCTACGCCGCATGCCCCGTCTGCTCGCCGACGCGCGCGAGCATCATGACCGGCAAATATCCGGCGCGGCTGCGCCTCACCGACTGGCTGCCGGGCCGCGTGGATCGGCCGGATCAAAGACTGAACCGCCCGATCATCAACCAGCAGCTTCCGCTGGAAGAGACGACCATCGCGGAGGCGTTGAAGACCGCGGGCTACGCGACGGCGGCCATCGGCAAGTGGCATCTCGGCGGCCAGGGTTTTCTCCCGCCCGATCAAGGCTTCGATGTCCACGTCGCGGGCGATCACTCCGGCTCGCCGCTGACTTACTTCGCGCCGTTCCGCGCCAAGAGTGTGAAGGATCGGAATGTGCCCGACGGCCTGCTCAAGGGTTTGGAAGACGCCAAGCCCCGCGATTATCTCACCGACTCGCTCACGACGAAGGCCGAGCAGTTTATCGAGGCGAACAAGAATAAACCGTTCTTCCTCTACCTCGCGCACTTCGCTGTCCACATCCCGCTTCAGGCGAAGAAGGACTTGATCGCAAAATATCCGGCCATCGCCGACAAGCCGGGCACGCAGACCAACGTGGTCTATGCCGCGATGGTCGAGAGCATGGACGACAGTGTTGGGCGCATCATGAAGAAGTTGGACGAACTCAAACTCACCGGGCGCACGATCATCTTCTTCACGTCCGACAACGGCGGCCTCGCGACGCTCGAAGGGCAGTTCACACCCGCCACGATCAACGCGCCGTTGCGCGAGGGCAAAGGCTGGCTCTACGAAGGCGGCATCCGCGAGCCATTGCTGGTGAAGTGGCCGGGTGTGGTAAAGCCCGGCAGCACGAACAGCACGCCGGTGTGCAGCATCGATTTCTTCCCAACGATCCTCGAAGCGTGCGGGCTTGGAGTCCCGGCTTCAGCCGGTTCCGGGCCGCCTAAAGGCGGGACTCCAAACGTGGACGGCGTCAGCCTCGTCCCCGCGCTCAAGGGCGGCACGCTCAAGCCACGAGCGCTCTATTGGCACTATCCGCACTACAGCAACCAAGGTGGAAAACCCGGCGGCGTGATCCGCGAGGGCGACTGGAAGCTGATCGAGTTCTACGAGAACGGCCGCTGGGAACTCTTCAACGTGGCGAAGGACATCCGCGAGTCGAACAATCTCATCGACAAGGAGGAGGCCGTCGCCAAGCGGCTCGGCCGGAATCTCGACACCTGGCGCATCGCCACCGACGCGCAGATGATGATGCCCAACCCGGACTTCGTTCCGAACCCTCAGTCGGACGACGGCACCATCACCTTACCCGCGAGGACGGCGGAGACTTACGGCACGACGCTTCGCTACGAACCGCTGCCGCACAAAAACACGCTCGGCTTCTGGGTGCGCGCAGAAGATTGGGCCGAGTGGGAATTCACCGTCACGAAGCCCGGCGCTTTCACCGTCGAGCCGCTACAGGGCTGCGGCAAAGGCCAGGGCGGCAGCGAAGTTGAGTTCACCGTCGCGGGCCAGACGTTCACGATGACTGTCGAGGACACTGGCCACTTCCAGAACTTCAAGCCGCGCGAAATCGGCACTGTGAAAATCGAGAAGCCTGGCCGCTACATGCTGAAAGTGAAACCGAAATCCAAGGTGAAGAGCGCCGTGATGGACCTGCGGCAAGTGACGTTGAAGCCGGCGAAGTGATGTTGTGCTTCCAGCATCTTGCAGGCAGCACATTGTTTCGCGGATCGGAATTTACTTCTTCTTCGCCTTCTTCGGCATGTCGGCTGGGGCGTCTTTCACCGGCCAGTCGGGCGAGTCGATGCGCGCGGTCTGGAAAAGTCCCCTCACCTTGGCAACAAGATCGGGATGTTCGGTGGCGACATTTTTGGTTTCACCGAGGTCGTTCTTCAAGTCGTAGAGTTCGATGGGCGCGTCACGGCGCTCGAGACGGATGCCTTTCCAGCGGCCCTCGATCAGCACCGCCTGACTGAAGCCGCCTTCGTGGAATTCCCAGTAGAGGTGTTCGTGCTGCCTCTGATTGCCCTGCCCGAGGAGCGTGGGAAGCAAGCTGACGCTGTCGAGATTCGCCGGCGGTTTCACGCCCGTGAGTTCCGCGGCAGTGGCCATCAAGTCGCCGAAGTAACCGACGTGCGGCGAAACCGAGCCAGGTTTGATCTTGCCCGGCCAACGCGCGAGGAACGGCTCGCGAATGCCTCCGTCGGTGAGGCTACGCTTGTAGCCGTTCAGCGGGCCGTTTGGGTTGAAGAACTCGGGGTCGTGGCCGGCTTCCTTGTGCGGGCCGTTGTCGCTGCTGAACAACACCAGCGTGCGTTCGTCGAGGCCGTGTTTCTTCAGTAGCGCGAAGAGCCGGCCGATGTCGGCGTCCATGCGCGTGATCATCGCGGCCTGTCCCTTGAGTTGTGGCGACCAGTCCTTGTTCGCGTACGGGCCGAAGTCGGGCACTTCGGCGCCGTTGCCGGTCGCGCGCGTCGCCTCGTTGTTCGCGTGCGGAATCGTGAGGGCGAAATAGAGGAAGAACGGTTTGTCCTTGTTCGACTCGATCCACTTAAGCGCGTCGGCGGCGAGCAGGTCATGGCTGTAGTCCACTTTCTTGGTCGCGACGCCGGAACAGGACGGGCCGTCGCCGGGAACTTCGTTGCGCAACGGGACGCGCTGCTCGTTGCGGATGAGGAAGGCGGGCCAGTAGTTGTGCGCGTGGACCTGGTTGAGGTAGCCGAAGAAATAATCGAAGCCCTGCCGTGTGGGCATCCCGATGGCGGCCTCGCCTTCGTCGCCAAGGCCCCACTTGCCGATGAGCGCGGTCGCGTAGCCGGTCTGCTTCATCAAATGCGCCACGGTGAAATCGCCGGGCCGCAGCGATTGCGCGAGCGCGTTGCCCTTGCCCGCGTTGCCGCGCACGCGCGTGTGGCCCGTGTGCAGCCCGGTCATCAACACGCTGCGCGACGGCGCGCACACGGTGCAACCCGCGTAGAACTGCGTGAACTTGATCCCCTCAGCGGCCATGCGGTCGAGATTCGGCGTCTGGATAAGCTTCTGCCCATAACAACCGAGGTCGCCGT
>DATDFH010000543.1:0-2781 GCA_036522715.1 Verrucomicrobiia bacterium | reverse complement strand
GGTTTGGCGGAGGGCCTCCGGGAGTTCCTTCGGGGCGGTCAGGGAAAGCACGGCTTCGCGCAGGGTCGCGAGGGTGTCCGCGGTCGCGGCAACGTCCTGGGCTGCGGAGAGTTTGTCCGCGATCGCTTTGTTCTGCGCGAGGGCAAGGACATTCTCGAAGACGCCGAAGGGGACGGCCACGGAGGCGGGCAGCTTGATCCAGTCGGGCAATCGGCCGCGGAGTTGGGCGAGATGCCGGGCTTTGCCGCCGACGAGCTTCTCGTCGAATTCGTCGAAGCCAACGGCATACCTGGTGAAGCGGCGCGCCGGGATCGTTCGGAGGGCGGCGCGGACGGGCGCTTTCTTCGTCGAAATCTCTGGAGTGGCTTCTTCGATGAGGACATCGCCGGCGGGGGTGACGCCGAGGCGGAGGAATTGGCCGCGGCGGGATTTGAGACGCTCGAGGGTTTCGGCGTCGTGACAGGCGGCGAAGAGCAAGTTGGCGTTGCGGGCGCGGACGGCAACGTGGGAGACGATGTCGGTGACGTCCGGGGCGATGACGGCGACGACGCCTTCGGGGATTTCTTCGTCGCCCATGACTTTGTCGGCGAGGATGATCGTCGGCTCGTCGAAGCGCGAGTGCTGAATGGCGCGCAGGGAGTCCACGGCTTCGACTTTGCCGGTGACGCTCTCGGGGGCGCGGCTGACGATTTGCCAATCGCCGATGTGCGCGGCCTGGCGCAGCAATGGTTCGAGGTGCCGCAGCAGGATCGAGAGCACAAAGCCCAGGCTGCTGCCGCGCACGACCTCTTCGCTGAAGAGCGTGACGGTCCATTCCTCCGCCTGGAAGCCGCGGCCGAGGTATTCGGCTTTGGGTTGGAGGAGACGATACCAATGGTCAATCCAATTGCCGAGGGCGCGGGCGATGCGGTCAACGACGGATTTGGCGTGGAGCGACCAATCAACGCCAAGCTGGAAGCTTGGGCTACCGGCCGCAAGCTGGAAGCTTGCGCCACTAGTCACCAGCCGCTGCCAGTGGCGCGAGCAGGCGGCCAGCTCGGGGTCTTCGTAGGAGAGCGTGACGTTTTCGAGGACGCAGGCGATGAGGTTCGCCAGGGTGTCCGCGTCGAGGCGCAAGTGAATGTTGCGTTCGACCACGCCGCGCAGCAACGCCTCCAGCGCGAGGTCGAGGTAAAGCAGTTCGCGCAAACCGCCGCCGCGGTGCAGCCGGTCCGAGAGCCGGCTGCGGGCCTGGGTGATGCGCGAGACGAATTCGGTGAGCGGCACGTGCGCGTCGTTGCGGTGCGACCAAAGATAATCGAGCCGGCCCTGGAGGTCGCCGTCCAACTGGCCGCGCGCGGCGTTGACGGCGGTCTCGAAGTCGGTGCCCGAGTGGCTGGCCTTGAGAATCTTGAGGAAGTTCTGGAAGTCGCCGAGCAGGCCGTCTTTGATGTGGCCGACGAAATCGGGCGCGGTGCGGATGGGGCGCTCGAAGCTTTCGAGGCGTTCGCGCGTGACGCCGCCGGCGGCGAGGGTTTCGTAGAACCGCTCGGTGTTGCCGTTGCTGCGGAGGAATTCGAGGTAGGCCTCGCAGATGACCACGTCATCGGGCGTCGTGTTGTTGTGAAGTTTCTGGTGCCACTCTTCGAGGAAGTGGCCGGTGACCTCCTTGACGTGATGGCGGTGCATGATGTTGAGGATTTCGTCGCGGATGCGCTGGCCTTCGCCGCCGCGGCCGACGGTGCTGAGCATGAGGCGGGCGAGGGGGCGGGCGGCGGGCTGCGCGTGATAGACTTCGGCGAGCTTGCTGGTGAGGCGGTCCTGGGAGTGGGCGAGTTCTTTGGGCTTGGTGTTGTAATTGCGCTGCCACGTCAACTGCCGGATGGCCGAGAAGCGCAGCCAGGCGTAGAGCGCGGCGAGCGCGTCGAGATTGCCGCCGGTCTGCTCGATCAGGTCGTAGCAGAGATTGAAGCGGTGCATCAGCGTCCACGAGTTGTGCGTGGTCTCGGCGCGGATGATTTGGTCGGAGACTTCGGCGCTGTTTGCGGTCGGAGGCTGCTGCCGGCTGAAGCCGGCGTTCCGCAGCGGGATTTGGTAATTACGTCCCTGGTTGTTGTCCCAGCGGCGCTCGTCGGGGAAGAAGAGTACGAATTCGAGGGCGGCCCAATCGGCGAGCGGGCTGAGGCGCAGGGCGAGCGTCCATTGGCCATTCTCTTTGGCGAACGGGGTCTGGACGGCCTCGCCGCTTTGCTGCGTGCCGGCGGGCCAAACGGACGGCGGCGGCGCGTGCCAGGCCTTCTCGGCTTCGTGTCGCACGCCCCAATGCAGCAGGCACGGCTTGCCGGCTGAGGCGCGAATTTCCACCTCGCTGCCCTGCGCGTGGCGCTCGATTTCCAAGCGCAGACCGCTGCGTGTCTCAATCGTTTGTTTCTCGCTCATACCTTCGTGCGCAGGGAAGATGGCATGAACGGACGCGTGCGGCTAGTGGAAGACATCCGGCTGGGGTCAAGCCGTGCCCGCGCCCTTTTCGGCCACGCTGGAACCGTCCTGGTCCCTGCCGTCGTTCTGTTTTGCGACGGAATCTTTCACAAGCCAACTGAGCACTCGCTCGGCGTGCAGGATGAGCAGGACGGCAACAACGACGTGGAAGACGATTCTCAGGAGCAGGAAAGCCAGATCGCGTCTCGCCTCCCCAGAGACAGCACCGTACTTCAAGCCTGCCGTGTACCGGCTAATGTATCGAGGCAGGTAGCTCGCATCAAGCGCGGCGTTGAAGATTAACCACAAGCCTGTAGCCTCACC
>DATDFH010000542.1:0-2458 GCA_036522715.1 Verrucomicrobiia bacterium | reverse complement strand
AGCGCGTCCGGCTCCTTCGTGCGAAAGCGTTTGAAGGCGTAATCCGCGGTGAGCAGCGTGTTCGCGCCGAGCCGGACATTTGCGGGCGTTGGGCCGTTTGCCCATCGGCCGGGTTCGCCTGCGACAGAGGAGATTGGCTGGCTCATGCGTGACTGATCACCTTCGTGCCAGCCGTTGCTCCAAACTGCAAGCGATGAAGTTTGGCGTAGGTCTTCCCGAGGGCCAGCAACTCGTCGTGCGTTCCGGTCTCGACCACGCGACCGTCCTCCAACACCAGGATGCGGCTCGCGCGGCGGATGGTGGAAAGACGGTGCGCGATGATGAACGTGGTGCGGCCCTTCATCAACCGCTCCAACGCTTCGAGCAGCGATGCCTCGGTCTGCGCGTCGAGGGCGCTCGTGGGTTCGTCGAGAATCAGGATCGGCGCGTCCTTCAGCAGCGCGCGCGCGATGGACAGGCGCTGGCGTTCGCCGCCCGAGAGCGTCGCGCCGCGTTCGCCGATGACGGTTTCATATCCCTGCGGCAGACGCGTGATGAACTCGTGCGCGTTGGCGGTGCGCGCGGCGGTCTCGATTTGCGCGAGCGTGGCGTGCGGATGGCCGTAAGCGACGTTCTCGGCCACGCTCAGCGGAAACAGAAACGGCTCCTGCAACACCAGTGCCACCTGATCGCGCAGGCTTTTCAGTCTCACGTCGCGCACGTCGCGACCGTCGAGGAGCACGCGACCCTGCCACGGATCAAAGAAGCGCGGGAGCAGACTGACCAGTGTGCTTTTCCCCGCGCCGGTCGGGCCGACGATGGCGATGACTTCGCCGGGTTTCACTTCGAGCGAGACTTCGCGCAGCACCGGCCGGTCGGGTTCGTAGCCGAAGGTGACGTTTTCGATCCGCACTTCACCGCGCGCGGCGGGGAGCGGGGCGGCGTTGAGTTTGTCATCGACTTCGCGGTCGGTGTCGAAGACTTCCGCGACGCGGCGGGCGCTGCCGGCGGCGCTGTTGATGGTCGAGGTGGTGTACATCAACGCTTCGAGCGGGCCGTAAAGCGAGCCGAGATAGGAGAGGAAGAGGACGATCTTGCCGAGGCTCAGGTGGCCGGCGAGGGCGTGTTGCGCGCCGAACCAGAGGATGCACGCCGTGCCCAGCGCGGTCGCGGCACCCATGAGGACTTTGAACTGAAGCTGCACCTGCGTCGCGGCGAGCGTGGCTTGCAGCGCGGCGCTGTTCGCGCGACGGAACTGCGCGTCGTTCGCCTCCTCGCGGCCGAACGCCTGCACGACCGCGATGGCGGAGAGGTTTTCCTCCACGAGGCTGTAGTTGCGGCCCTCGATTTCGTTTTGCGCGTAACTGCGGTCCATCATCGGTTGTGCGTAGAGGCGGAACACGATCACCATCAATGGAACCACGGCGAGCGAGAGCAGCGTGAGCACCGGGTCGAACTTCCACATGACGCCGAACATCGACGCGAGCGCCACCAGCGAAGCGATGACCGGCAGCAATGCGTCCTTGATGATGGTCGAGATGCACCCGCAATCGGTGGTGACGCGGCGGATGTTGTCGCCGACGCCTTTGCGGGCGTGGAATCGGAGCGAGAGTCGCTGGAGATGGCTGAAGAGATCGGCGGCGAGGTCGTAAATCATGCGCTGGCCAAAGCTGATGTTGGCGAACGCACTCGCCAGACCCAGCGACCACGCGAGGAGAAAGATCACCACCGTCGCGGCGACGCCCCAACCGAGGAGGCCGTCGCGGGTTACGGTCCACGGCAAATGCCCGAGGGCGTTCGCGAGTGCGGGGCCCATCTGTTTGCCGCCGAGCACGTAGTCGAGCAGGAAGAGCATCGGCAGGGGCTTGAGCACGTCGAGGCCGACCTTGGCGAGCATCGTCGCCAACACGGTGAGCAACTCGCGCCAGCGGCGGACAGCGTAGGGCAACAGGCGGAGGCAAAGTTGCCACGCGCTGCGGGTCTTGCTGGACGATGCGTTGTTCACGTCGTCAAGCGGCGGGGACGGCGAGTTCCGTGGCGCGCGCGGATTGGAGTTGATGGAAGTGCGCGTAAACCTTGCCGCGAGTGAGCAACTCGTCGTGCGTGCCGGTCTCGGCGACGCGGCCGTCCTGCAAGACGACGATGCGGTCGGCGCGGCGGATGGTGGATAGCCGGTGCGCGATGATGAACGTGGTGCGGCCTTTCATCAGGCGTTCCAAGGCTTCGAGCAACAGCGATTCAGTCTGGGCGTCGAGCGCGCTGGTGGGTTCGTCGAGGATCAGGATCGGCGCGTTCTTGAGCAACGCGCGCGCGATGGAGAGGCGCTGACGTTCGCCGCCGGAGAGTGTGGCGCCGCGCTCGCCGATCACCGTCTCGTAACCTTGCGGCAGCCGCGTGATGAAGTCGTGAGCATTCGCGGCGCGCGCGGCGGCTTCGATTTCGGCGTGCGAAGCGTTGGGTCGGCCATAGGCGATGTTCT
>DATDFH010000541.1:0-5112 GCA_036522715.1 Verrucomicrobiia bacterium | reverse complement strand
TCTCAACATCCCCATTGGCACGTTCAACACCGCGGTGCTCATCACCTCCTCGGTGACCGTCGTGCTCTCGTGGGCGGCGCTGAAGATGAACAACTTCGCCCGCTACCGGAAACTCCAGGCGGTCACGATCCTCTGCGCGCTGGGCTTCCTTGGCATCAAGTCCATCGAGTACAGCGACAAATTCACGCACTACGAAATCTGGTTCAAGAATGGCGACCGCCAGACCGGCCACATTTATCACGAGGGCAAGAAGGCGTGGTTCTGGAGCAACAAGACTCTCGCAGGCGTGCCCGAACTCAAGGACAAGGACGGCAAGGTCCTGCGGCCCGCGGTCGCGCCGATCACCGAGCTGGAATTTCACCCCGACGCGCACCATTACGCCGAAGCCGCTCTCGCGGCGAAGAAGTCCGGTGGTGCGACCGAACACAAAGCCGCCGCCGAGCACAAGGAAGGCGCGCACGAAGCGGTCAAGGTGAAGACCGACGACATCAAGCGCCTCTCCGCGTTCGTGCCGGCGCACAGCACCTACTTCGCGATCTATTTCACGCTGACCGCCCTGCACGGCCTGCACGTGTTGGCCGGCGCGCTGGTCATCGCTTACATTTGGGGACCGGGCGCGAGAATGTGGAAGCGCGAACCCGCCCAGTACACCAACCGCATCGAGGTCTCGGGCCTGTTCTGGCACTTCGTCGATCTCGTCTGGATTTTCCTCTTCCCGGTGCTTTACCTTCTGTAACCAGTAAAACGACTGCGAGATTCCATGAGCGACACACACGAACACGACATCCAAGGGGCAGTACGGAAGTATCTCCTCGTCTTCGGCGCGCTGCTGGTCGGCACAATCCTGACGGTGGGGATGTATTACATCCACATCCACAGCGTCGCGATCACGATTGCCGTGGCGCTGTTCATCGCCACCATCAAGGCGTCGCTCGTCGCGTGCTACTTCATGCACCTGATCGACGAACGGAAGATGATCTACAGCATTCTCACCGCGACGGCGTTTTTCTTCGCCGGCCTGTTCGTGTTGTTGACGTGGGCGATGCAGGATCCGCCGTCGCTGACCCAGTTGCCCATTTATCCGCGCTAGCAAGATGTCGCTGAAAGCCATCCATATCGTGTTCATCGCCGCGTCGATGCTGCTTTGCCTCGGCTTCGGCGCATGGGCGGTGCATGGCTACCTGCACGAGGGCGGCACGGCCGAGTTGCTTTACGCAATCGGCTCCGGAGTGTCGTTTGTCGCACTGGCCGTCTATGGCTGGTATTTCCTGAAGAAGCTCAAGAGCGTCAGCTACCTGTGAACCGGCTCGTCCAAAAAATCGTCGCCGCGCTCGCGCTCGTTGCACTGTGGCTGGGATTTGTCCCGGATGCCGCCGCGTGCGCCGCGTGCTTCGGCAGGTCTAACGACGCGATGATCACGGCGTACTACATCGGCGGCGCGGTGCTGGTGGGTGTCGTTCTCGCCGTGTTCGGAGGCATCGTTGCCTTCGGCATTCACATGAACCGCCGCTCCGCGCAGCAAGCCGCCGCACCGGAAGATCTCACCGAGTCCGCCGCTTTGACAGCAACCTCGAAATAATCGCCCATGACTGAGTTGATCAAGAACCTGATGTCCCTGCCGCCGCTGGCCTCCGTGCACGGCGGCAACGTGGATCGCCTGATCCTTTACATCCACTACTTGATGGCGGCGCTGTTCCTCATCTGGATCATCTATTTCGCCTACGCCCTGTTTCGCTTCAGCGCCAAGCGCAACCCGCGCGCCAGTTACAGCGGCTATCAGGGTCACGCGACGACGTGGATGGAGATCGGCGTCGCTGTCATCGAAGGCGTCCTGCTGGTGGCATTGGCAATCCCGCTTTGGGCAAATGCCGCCGACGGCTTCCCCGAGGAGTTCGACAAGGATGGCGCGCTCGTTCTCGGCAAGGACGGCAAACCGGCCGTCACTGCCATACGCATCACTGCGCAACAGTTCGCCTGGAACTCGCGCTATCCCGGCGCCGACCGCAAGTTCGGCCAGCCGAGCCTCAACCTGCTTTCCGCCGACACGCCCCTCGGCATGGACAAGAAGGATCCCATTGCCAAGGACGACGTCATCCCGCCCCTCAACGAGATGATGGTGCCGGTCGACAAGCCGGTGATCCTGCACATCAGCTCACTGGACGTGATCCACGCGTTTTCCTGCCACCCGTTTCGGATTGCACAGGATGCCATTCCCGGCGTGAGCATTGCGACGCACTTCATCCCGACGAGGGTGGGCGACTATCAGATCACGTGCGCACAACTTTGTGGCAACTCGCACTACTTCATGAAGGGCTTCTTCAAGGTGCGCTCCGAGGCGGACTACGAGGAATGGCTGGCCAAGCAGCCCAAGTACGGCGGCGCCGGCACCAGTTTCGAGTAAGCCGCCGCGACTCTTCCCCTCTTACTCTTGATCATACTCCTGCTCTTACTCTCGATTGAGGCTGCGAGCAGAGCAGGAGTAAGAGAACGAGCAAGAGTATGAACACCACTCCGCGCCTCGTTTCCTGGCTGGTCTGGGGCGGTATCGCGCTGGTCATCCTCGCCATCGCCATCGCCTTCGTGCGCGAGAACTCCCGGAAGTCCGGCGCGGTTCCGGTCCTGAGAGAGATTCAACCCTTCACCCTGACCAACCAGCACGGTGCCGCCGTCACGCTCGACAACTTGCACGGCAAGGTGTGGCTCGCTGAAATTATTTTCACGCGCTGCGCAGGCCCGTGTTTGGTGATGACCCGTGAACTGGCCGCGCTTCAGAAGGAACTGCCGCGCCGCGACGACCTCGCGTTCGTGTCGCTGACCGCTGATCCCGAATTCGACACTCCGGCCGTGCTCGACAAGTACGCCCAAGCCAACGCCGGTGACGCGTCCCGCTGGCAATTGCTCACCGGTCCGAAGCGTGACCTTTATTCCCTCGCCATCCGCAGCCTGCTGCTTTCCGTCGATGAAAACCCAGCCGGGAAGGAGGACGTGAAACTTGACGACCTGTTCATCCACAGCACACGCCTCGTGCTCGTGGACCGGCGCGGAAGGTTGCGAGCGTATTTCAACGGCGACGGCACCCAGCCGCGCGCCGACATCGCGACGGCGGTCAACACGCTTTTGGAGGAGCATTGACCCTGTGGCCGTCTCCGACCTGCCCGCCCTCAATGCCGCCCTCAATGCCGTCGCCGCCGTGCTGCTGACCTGCGGCTTGGTCTTCATCAAGCGCGGCCGCCGTGTGGCGCACCGCAATTGCATGGTCAGCGCGTTTGCCGTCTCGATCATCTTCCTCGTCTCCTACGTCGTGCACAAAATCCTCGTTCGTGGCGTGCATACGCACATCAACGCGACGGACTTCATCCGGCGACTGTATTTCACGATGCTTTTCACCCACATCGTGCTCGCGATTGCGATTGTGCCGCTGGCCTTGATCACCCTCAGCCGCGCGCGGAAGGAAAATTTTGAGGCCCATAAACGCATCGCACGCTGGACGTGGCCGATCTGGATGTATGTCAGCGTGACGGGCGTGCTGGTCTATTTCTTCCTCTACGTCTGGTTTCCGGAGTGAAGGTTACGGCAGGACTCGCGGGCGTTGCGTTTGTCCAACGCCACTTGATCCGTGACTTCGCCAAGAAATGTCCGGCAAGCGGCCTCAATGAGGCAGGGCAGCGGATGCCCATCAAGAAACGCCAAGCGTCCGAACGCTGCCACTGCGCAACGCCCCGGGCATTTCGGAGTGCACAAGTCTGCGACGATCGGGACTTGTGCCGGCCTCTCCGTCCCAAAAGCAAAAGCGCCGGCGTGCAAACGCACGCCGGCGCGACCACTTACTTTTGTGGGGCATCGGGCATTTCCGCCCAAGCCCCAGGTTCCTCAAGCCCTCCCTTGACCCTTCCGACAGGCGGCGTTGGGTTGTGGAATAAACCGTTCGTCGCGTGTGGAAATTGGATGCCGCCGGCCGGTCGGCCAATCAACCGCAATGGATGTGGTGAGCTGGCCGGCCGAAAATCGAGAAGTCGTGCGGATGCAATTCATGGGCGGAGAGGCGTTCTCAACGCACGAGATCCGTCGGAACATCAGATGGATCGCCTGCCGGCGTCTGGCCGTAGTTACTCCGGCTCATCCGATTGGCCAGCACCATCGCGTAGCACATGACGATGACACCCAGCACCACGATGATGATCATCTTCACGTCGTTCCGGTGCATCCGGCGATGACTGCACCGGTGATGGTGGCGGTGTGTCTGCCCGCGTTCGGCGTCAGAGTCCATAATTGGTTGCGCGATCAGCGGTATCACGATGGGCGCGGACATTTAGCTTGGTCCAGAGATTTCCCGAGACGTGCCTAGTGACGCACAACTCACGGTGGCGGTCACTAGGGAAAGTACTTAGCGCCGTGTAGTGCAGGACACTACAAAACCGTGCCCCTGAAGTCAGTGGCTGGGCGTTCCAGCCCGCCGTCCCTACGGCAGCAACCGGCTGACGGTGGCGCTGAGTGCCCGGCCGTCGGCGCGACCGGCGGATCTGGCGGTGGCCAGCTTCATCACGGAGCCCATGTCCTTCTTGCTCGTGGCGCCCGCCTCCGCAATCACGGCCCGCACTAGCGCCTCGACTTCGTCGGGCGACAGCGCCTTGGGCAGAAACTCTTCGAGCACGGCCAGTTCTGCCTTCTCCGTCGCGGCCAGATCGGCGCGGTTGCCCTTTTCGAACTGCTCAATGGAATCGCGGCGCTTCTTGACCTCCTTCTGGATCACCGCCACGACTTCGGCATCGGAAAGCGTCTCGGTCTTCCTCTCGATCTGGACATAGCCGAGCGCGGACTTGAGCAGACGCAATGGCCCGAGGCGCGCGGCGTCGCGGGCGAGCATCGCCTTCTTGATCTCGTCGCTGATTAGTTCCAGGAGGGGCATCGGAATGGGGCGCTGAAAATGACGGACTAGAGAAGAAACGGAAACCGTTTCGCCCATCACTTCGTTCGTTCGAGCTGCCGCAATGCGTCGCGCACTTGCGCCGCCTTCTCGAAATCTTCGCGGTCCACCGCGTCGCGCAGGGCCGTTTCAAGTTTCTCGCGCTCGCTGAGCGGGCGTTTGGTGCGCAGTTCCTCGAGCCACGTCTC
>DATDFH010000540.1:0-3736 GCA_036522715.1 Verrucomicrobiia bacterium | reverse complement strand
CCGTCGGCGGAAAGGCCCACGAGCGCGTCGCCCGCTGACAAGCCGGGGACGCCGTCAGCTTCCTGGATGACATAGAGGTCGAGGTCGGCGCCGAGGTCGGAAGGGTTGTTGATCTTCACGCGCAGCGAGTCGCTGCCGGCGGGCACGTCCACGGCGTAAAGCTGTTGTTGGCCGGTGCTGATGCTGGGACGCGCGGTGAAGGCGCTGCCGAGCGAACCGCCCACAGCGTTGCCGGTGAAGGCGGCCAGCAAGTTCTGAAACGTGTAGTTCTGCGTGTTGGTTGCGCCGAGCCCTGTCGGATCAAGCGTGAGCAATGCGGGTGTGACGCTGACGCCGAGCAGCGAGCCGGTGACGTTGTAAGTGGCCGTGGGAGAGGCCGAGGCGCGCGACGTTTCAATCGTGACTTCCCAAACACCAGGCGTCGGGTTGGCCAGCGTGCGGCTGATCGTGCCGCCGGTTTGGAATGCGGTGTTGGGGGAATCAAACGGCACACCATAAGGATGGAAACGCAGCACGCGCACGCGGCCGGAAATGGCCGTCGTGTCCACCTGGAAAGCCGGCGTGCCGGGTGGCACGCGGAAAACGAAACTTTTCTTGTCGTGACGGTCCGCGCCACCCGGCTGCGTGAAGGCGTAACCTGTTGCCGTGGCGAGGTCGGTGGCCGCGGCCACTGTGTTCAACACCTGATAATCAATGCCGGGAGTGTTCGGATCATCAAGGTTGAGCAGCGCGCTGTGAATACCGGCGCTGGCCGGACTGATGTTGACCGCCAGCGTCACGGGCGCGTTGAGTGGGAGCGCGATGGTGCCGGCGCTGCTGAACGTGCCGTCGTTGTCCACCCACGTCACGTTGTAATTGACCGCCCGCCCGCCGCCCGAGGTGCGCCGGAAAACGATGTTGCGCGTGGCAGACTGGCCGGGCGACCAGCCTTCGCGTTCGTAGATGCCCGGGCCTTCGTTCGCGGGCGAGAGGAACTGACTGATGATCGTGTTGACGGGAGCGGCACTGCTGATCTGAACTGTCTTGATGTTCTTCTGGAGCAAGTCCCACGCGGCGCCGACTTGCAGGAGGCCGTTGCCCTGTTCGTACGCCCCGTATCCTTGCAGGTAGCGCGCGCTGGAATAAATGGCCTGGCGCAATTGATCCGGTTTCCATTGCACGCCGCGCTGCTTGGCGGCGCTCACGAGCAACGCCGCAGCGCCAGCGGATTGCGGCGAGGACATGGACGTGCCATTGAACATGCCGTAACCCGGCGGCAAAGCGTATGTGCCGCCGACCGGCTGGACGGGCTGCCAGAGCGGCACACAGGAAACCGCGGCGCCGGGCGCGATGATGTTTGGCTTGAAGCCGCCGTTCTCACTCGGGCCGCGCGAGGAGAATGGGAAGATGTTGTCGTCCTTGGCCGCGACGTTGCCGTAATTCGAGAGCAAAGTGTCTTTGTGGAAATACGCGCCGACACACACGACCTTCGCGGCGACGCCAGGATCGCCGACGGTGTTCAGGCCGGAACCATCGTTGCCGGCGGAGAGGAACATCTGCGCTTTGAACTGGTCAATGAGGCGATTGTAGAGAACGGCGCGCGTGTTGTTGCCGTCGTTCAATGCCGGCAATCCGCCGATGCTCATGTTCACCACGTCCACGTTCGCCTGCTTCACGGCGTAGATCATGCCTTCGATCATCGCGTGCGCTGTGCAGCCTTCGACGAACAAACACGCGCGGCAGGAAACGAGTTGCGCGCCGGGCGCGGCGCCGTTGGCCGGGCCGCCGAAAAGATTTTTCGCCGCAACGATGCCGGCCACGTGCGAACCGTGCGAACTGGAGACGATGCCGATGTTGACGAACTTGTCCTTCCCGTCGGTCTGTACGGTGAAGCGAATGGCTTCGGCAATCCCCGTGGCCGGATTATCCGTGCCAAACGTGCCGATGTCGTGACGCACCTTGTAGTCGGTCATCGCTGGTTCGTCCGCGAAACTGTTATTCTGGTTGGCGTCCACCCAGACGAGATTCTTCGAAGTGTCCCAGAGCACGGCGAAGAGCCCGCTACTGTTCGTTGGATTGCGGTCGCGGTTCAGGTCGTTGCCAATTTCGCCGCCGAGGCGGGGGTCGCGTTCGTCCAGCAAACCGATGCGATAGTTGCCTCCGGCCGGCGCGGTGTAGGTGACGTCGTTGTAGGTGAAAGTTTTGCCGCTCACCTGCGTCTGCATGTTGATCCACGTGGGATCGTTGTCATCAATCGGATCGGTCGCCGTGACCCAATCCACGATCTTGGGCTGGCCGGTCGTGGTGGTTTGCAGGGCGGGATGATCGAGGGTCACGCCCGTGTCCACGATGCCGACGGTGACGCCGCGGCCATCGAAGGTGGGATTCGCTTCGGTAAACTGCGCCGCGCCGGTGTCGCGTGTGGGCATGTATGGATTCAGCGCGGGCGTGGTCTCGGTCGGCGGGTCCACTTGAAAGGTGTCGCCCGAAACGTCCGGGCGCGGGTCCGGTTTGGGAACCATCTCATCAAGATTGGCGGCCTGAACTTCGGGCAGTTTCGCAACCGCCTCGGCCTGGGCGATTGGCACACGCGCGCGAATGTAGCCGAGGCCGTCATCGCGGTAGCGCACCGTGCCGCCAAGCCGGGCGATGCCGCCAACGACCGCGCGATTCGCGCCCGGCGCGGCGGCGATCAGGAGCGTGACGGTGGCGTCGCCCCTGAAGCTGGCCTCAGCGAGCAATTGCTGATCATGTTTGGTGAAGTGCGCGGCAGCGTTCGCGGTGAAGACAGTCCCGAGAGCGAGCGCAGCGACGAGGAGAGGGCGAAGATCTTTCATAATTGCCTCCGACCGGGTTTTGCTACGAGTTTTGTTCCTGTGCGACTTCTCGTACTGGGTTTGGTTATGCGACCTAGTAGAGACACTGTGAAATTCGAGTGTCAAACCTATTGTGGAAAAACTGCGAGGACCAGGTCCGAACTGTGAATGCGCAATCGTCGGGTGCTGACCCGAAGCAAGATGACTGACTCAATTTCAAAACTCGTCAAACATCTTCGCCAGTCGCGGCGAATGCTGGTGTTCACCGGTGCAGGGATTTCAACCGGCAGCGGCATCCCGGACTTCCGTGGGCCGGGCGGTGTGTGGGAGCGGCGCAAGCCGGTTTACTACCAGGACTTCATGACTTCGGAAGCGGCGCGCGTCGAACACTGGGATTACAAACTCGAAGGCTGGGACGGATTTCGCGACGCGCGCCCCAACGCGACGCATCACGCCATCGTTCGACTGGAGCGCGCCGGGAAATTGCTGATGGTCGTGACGCAGAACATTGACGGGCTGCACTCGCGCGCGGGCACGGCGGCGGAACGGTTGGTGGAATTGCACGGCACGAATCTGTTCGTTGAGTGTCAGAGCTGCGGTCGCCGCACCGACCCCGAGCCGCACTTTGAGTCCTTCCGCAAGACGCGCCAGCCGCCGTGCTGCGAGTGCGGTGGCTTTCTCAAGCCGGCCACAATCAGTTTTGGGCAGAACCTGCGGCCCGAGGATTTGGAACGCGCAGCCGCGGCCGCCGGCGAATGTGATCTGGTCGTCGCGCTCGGCTCGACGCTCTCGGTGTATCCGGCGGCGGAGGTGCCGTTGGCAGCGGGGCGGCGGGGCGTGCCTTACGTCGTCATCAACCGCGGCCCGACAGAGCACGACGGCTTGCGCGAAGTCACGCTCCGGCTCGAAGGCGACGTGGTGGAGATTTTCCCACCGGCGGT
>DATDFH010000539.1:0-4332 GCA_036522715.1 Verrucomicrobiia bacterium | reverse complement strand
GTGGGCTGTGCCTTTGGTCGAGGCGCAGCAGACGCCGCTCGTGCTCGCCGGCGAACGCGGCCGGCAGCGCATCGTTTGGGTCGGTTTTGACACGCTGCAAAGCACGTGGCCATTGCGCGTCTCATTTCCGATCTTCGTGGCGAACGCCGTCGAGTGGTTGAACCCCGCCGCCGCGCGCAACCGCCAGTTCAGCGTCCGCGCGGGTGAAGCGTTCCGCCTCCCGCTCTCCGAATCGAACACGACTGCGCGGCTCACGCGACCCGACGGACGTACTCAAGAGTTGCGCGCTGAAGGCCGCGAGTTGGTCGTGGGCGACACGCACCGCGCCGGAGTCTATCGACTCAAAGCGGGCACGAATGAAGTGACGTTCGCCGTGAACCTGACGGACGCAGCCGAGAGCGACATCACGCCGCGCGATGAATTGCCGCTCGGCAAGTATGCGCGCGTCGAAGCCAGCCTGAGCGTGAAGGCTGACCGCGAAGTCTGGCGCTGGCTTGCGGCCGCCGGCCTGTGTGTGTTGATGTTCGAGTGGTGGTGGTTTCACAGGAGGACGGCATGAATCTGACTCCGCGAGAAAGAATCCTTTTCGGAGTTTGGGCGGGTCTTGTTTCGCTGATATGCCTCTTGATGCTGATTCGAGGGAGAGCAAATGCCCGAGACTCTGTCACGATTTACTGCGCGCAAGATCAAATTTATTCAGAGCCGATTTTCACCGAGTTCACACGGCAGACGGGCATCAAGGTGCGCGCGCTCTACGACAGCGAGGCGGTGAAGACCGTTGGACTCGCGAATCGTCTTCTCGCCGAGCGCGCGCATCCGCAGTGCGACGTGTTCTGGGGTAACGAAGAGTTCCGCACGCGGCAGCTCGAAGCCGCTGGAGTCTTCCGCGAGCAGGAGCCGTGGAAGGAATTCGGCTACCGCTCTCGCCGAATTGTGATCAATACAAAGCAGCTCGCGCTCGCGGATGCGCCGCGACGACTCGAAGAACTGACGAACGCAGTGTGGCGCGGAAAGATCGCGCTCGCCTATCCGCTCTTCGGCTCAACCGCCACGCACTTCCTCGCGTTGCGCCAGCAATGGGGCGAAACGCGTTGGGAAGCATGGTGCCGTGCGCTCGCGGCGAACAAGCCGTTCCTTGTGGATGGCAACTCCGCGGTGGTGAAGCTCGTCGCGCGCGGCGAGGCGGCGATCGGCCTTACTGACTCGGACGACATTTCTGCCGCGCAACACGAGGGTCTGCCCGTGGCCGCGCTGCCGATCACAGAGGACACGTTGCTCATCCAGAACTCCGTAGCGGTGATCCGCGATGCGCCGCGTCCGCCTGCGGCGCGGAAGCTCTTCGAGTTTCTCCAAAGCCGCGCAGTGGCGCAGCAACTCATCGCCGCCAACGCGCTGGAAGGTTCCTGCGCCTGCGACGTGAACGAGAAGAATCTCCAGCCGCGCTGGGATCGCGTACTGGCTGAACTGGAACCAGCGACGGCGAGGCTGAAGGAGATTTTCCTGCGTTGAGCAGATGAACTGGACGCTCCTCCAAAACAGCCTGCTGGTCAGCGGCGCGGCGACAGCCGCGGCGCTTGCGCTCGGAGTGCTGGCCGCATTGTGCGTGGCGGGCTTGGATGGGCCTTGGCGTTCGGCCGCGTTTGCGCTGTCGGTCGTGGCGCTCGTGATGCCGCCGTTCCTCGTGGCGAATTGCTGGCTCGATTTGCTCGGCACCAACGGACTCCTGCGCGCGTGGTTGCCGATCAATCTCTATTCGCCCGGCGTCGTAGTGGCGTTGCTCGCGTTGCTCTATTGGCCGCTGACGATGTTCCTGACGCTGGGCGCATGGCGGCGATTGCAGACGGACCAACTCGAAGCCGACGCGCGCGTGCGCGGGCTGGCGCTGTTGCGCGGACTGCTCCTGCCGTCGGCGCGTTCGGCGTTGGTGCAGGCGGCGGTGCTGACGTTCGTGCTCGCGCTGAATCATTTCGCCATCCCCGCCATCTTGCAGGTGAAGGTGCTGCCGGCCGAAGTGTGGGTGAGTTTCAGCACCGCGTTCGACTACGGGGCGGCACTGCGACTCAGCGTGCCGATGATACTGCTTCCGCTGCTGGTGATCGCGTGGCTCGCGCGGCGCGAGTTGCCATGGCCGCGCGCGGGGCGCCACGTCGAGCCGGCCCTGTTTCGCCGACAACTCGGCGCAGTGTGGTTTGGAGCCGCCGGCGTGGTCTTCATCCTCGTGCTAGTGTTGTCGGTCGGCATCCCGATGGCGGAACTGTTGGCGTCGGCGCGGACGTGGCGCGAGTTGCCCGGCGCGGCGGCGGCGGGTTGGCCGGCGCTCGGCAACTCTGCTTTGTTCGCTGCCATCTCCGCGAGCGGTGTGGTCGTACTCGGTCTGATCGCGGCGCGCGCCCGCGGAACTACGCTGCCAGCGATCGTGCGCTTTACGTGGCTGCCGTTGCTCGTGCCGGGCGTGTTCCTCGGCATCGCGGCGATCTGGGTCTTCAATCGTCCATCACTGACGTTCATCTATCAGAGCGTCGTCATCGTGTTGATCTCGCTGACGATCCGCTACCTCGCGCTTGGCTGGACCGGCGCGGCGCAAGCAGCCGCCGCGGCGGATCATGATCTGGTGGACGCGGCGCGCGTGCATGGCGCGACAGGTTGGCGACTGTTTCGCGTGAGCGTGTGGCCGCAGATCGCGCCGCAACTCGCCGGGATCTGGTATGTCGTTTATCTGCTGTGCCTCTGGGACGTGGAGACGCTGGTGCTGATCATCCCGCCCGGCGGCGAGACCCTCGCGTTGCGCATTTTCAATTTGCTGCACTACGGCCACGCGACGCAGGTGAACGCGCTGTGCCTGCTGTTGCTCGCGCTCGCAGTGGCGCCGCTGATTCTTTGGCGCGTAGGAGCCGACGTGAGAAAGCTCACTTCAAAACGAAGAGAGGATGGAGTCTCCTTACGTCGTCTCCTACCGGTCGTGGCGGGAGCCGCGCTGCTGGGCGGTTGCACCGCTAACGAACGGGGTGCGTTGGATGGGTTCGAGGGAGAACTCTTCTCCCGTGTCGAAATCATCGGCACACGCGGCACGGGGCCGGGGCAGTTCAACAAGCCGCGCGCGCTCGCGTTCGACCGCGACGACGATCTCTACGTCGCCGACATGACCGGGCGCGTGCAAAAATTTTCGCCTGACGGCCGCTTCGTGTTGCAATGGCAGATGCCCGAGACGGACAAGGGCAAACCCAAGGGCATGTGCCGTGATGAGCAGGGGAACATCGTCGTGCTGGAGCCGCATTATTCGCGTGTGAATCACTTTGCTCCCGACGGAAAACTTGTCCGGCAGTGGGGCGTGCACGGGACGAACGACAGTCAGCTTTGCTTTCCGCGCAGCATCGCGGTCAGCATTCGCGGTGACACGTTCGTCAGCGAATACGGCGCGACCGAGCGCGTGCAGAAATTTGCCGCGGGCGGCGACAAATTCCTGCTCACGCTCGGCCGGCCCGGCAACGGGGCAGGGGAATTCAGTCGCGCTGAGGGCATCGGCCTTGCCGTCGATGGGACGCTCTTTGTGGCGGACTCGTGCAATCACCGCGTGCAGGTGTTCGCGCCGGACGGAAAATTTCTGCGCGCGTTCGGCAAAGCCGGCAGCGGCCTTGGTGAACTGAGCTACCCCTACGACGTGCAGGTGGATTCGGCCGGGTTGTTTTTCGTTTGCGAGTTCGGCAACAACCGCGTGCAAGTGTTCGACCGTGAGGGGCGTGCATTGGGAATCATCGGCAAGGCCGGTGTCGCGCCGGGCGAGTTCGCGAACCCGTGGAGTCTCGCGCTCGACTCGAAGGGTAACCTCTACGTCGCCGACTCGCAGAATCATCGCGTGCAAAAACTTGTCCGGCGCCGATGAATTTCACCTTCACCAACCCACTCTGGCTTCTCGCGCTGCCGCCGGCGCTGGCGTGGATGTTCTGGCTGGCGTGGAAGTCGGACGCGTCGCTCACGCGCGCGCGACGATGGGTTGCGTTTGCGATTCGCATCGTCGTCGTCCTCGCCGTCGTGCTTGCACTCGCCGGCATCCGATGGATGCGGCCGCAGGAAGGAATGAATGTGGTGTTTCTCCTCGACCGCAGCGACAGCGTACCCTCGCCACAACAGGAGGCCGCGCGTGAGTTCGTCAACCGTAGCGCGACGAAGAAGAAGCCGACTGACCAGGCGGGTGTGGTGGTATTCGGGACCGAAGCGGCGATCGAAGCATCGGTACGAACTCTGGTAGCCGTGCCGAAGATTGAGGCGGTGGTGCCGACCGAGCGCACCGACCTCGCCTCGGCGATCCGGCTCGGCGCGGCGGCGTTGCCGGAG
>DATDFH010000538.1:0-2402 GCA_036522715.1 Verrucomicrobiia bacterium | reverse complement strand
GAGCTGGCGGTAACGGCCGCTCTTGGCCACGAGTTCGTCGTGCTTGCCGCGCTCGACGATCTGGCCCGCCTCCAGAACCAGCACCTGGTCGGCATTGGCAATCGAGGGCAGATCGTGCGTGATCATCAGGCAGGTCTTGCCGGCCATGAGCCGGGCGAGCGCCTCGCGCACCTTCGCTTCGCTCTCCACGTCGAGGCCCGCCATCGGCTCGTCGAGGATCAGGATCGGGGTGTTGCGGATGAGCGCGCGCGCGATGGCGATGCGCTGGCGTTGTCCGCCCGAGAGCGTGGCGCCGCGTTCGCCAATGACCGTGTCGTAACCGTCCTCGAGCTCGCGGATGAACTCGTCGGCGTTGGCGGCCTTCGCGGCGGCTTCAATCTCCACCTCGCTCGCCTCGGGATTTCCGTAGGCGATGTTTTCCCGCACCGTCGCGCCGAAGAGGATGGATTGCTGGAGCACGATGCCGATCTGCCGGCGCAGCGACTCGCGTCCGTAGCGCTGGATGTTCACGCCGTCGATGGAGACCGCGCCTTCCTGCGGATCGTAGAGGCGCAGGATCAGGCTCGCGACAGTCGATTTGCCGGCACCGGACACGCCCACCAGCGCCACACGCTGGCCGGGCGGCACGGTGAACGAGACGCTTTTCAAAACGCTCCGGCCGTCGCCGTAATCGAACGAAACGTTTTTGAAGACGATTTCGCCCTTAAAGTCCGACGCTTCGATGGCGTCGGGGTCGTCCTGGACTTCCGGCTCGATGTCGAGCACTTCGCCGATGCGCTCGGCGCTGGCCCCGGCCTTCGAGAAGTCGGTCGCCAGCTTGGCCAGCCCGCGGAGCGGTTTGTACATCGTGTTGAGGTAGGCGACGACGAGCACCAGTTCGCCCGGCAGCATCGTGCCCTTGAGCACCTGCATCGCGCCGAAGAGCACCGTCGCCGCCGTGCCGAGGGTGGTGATGATTTCCGAGGAACGGCTGGCGGCGGCCTGGAAGCGCGCGAGGCGGATGCTCTCCTGCATGGTCTGCGAGGTGACGCGATCGAAGTGTTCCTCCTCGAGTTTTTCCCGCGAGAAGGCCTGCACCAGCGGCATCGCGGTGAGCACCTCGCTCATGCGCGAAACGACCTGGCCCTCCCGCCGGCGCTGCCGTTTGACCGTCGCCTTGGTTTTGCAGTAGCGGTGAAACATGCTCAACGCCAGGAGCGGCAGCGTGGCCAGCGCGATGAGGGCGACCTGCCAGTTCACCGCGAACATGATGCCGAGCATCCCGATGACGGTCAGCACATGCGCGACCAGCTTCAAGATGGAGTCGCCGAAAATGTCCTTCAGCGTGTTCGTGTCGCCCGCGATGCGGGTCAACAAGTCGCCCGACCTCGCCCGTGTATGGAACGACAGCGAGAGCCGCTGCAAGTGCGTGAACAGCTCGCGGCGCAACGCATAAACCATCCGCAGGCCGACCGACGACGTGATGAACGTCTGCGAGTACGCGAGAATCCCGCCCAGCACGACGATCAGCACGATCGCGCACGAGGCCGTCACGATCAGCGTGAGTTTGTCGCCGCCACTGAACTGGTCGAGAAATGCCAGGTAGTACGGCAACGGCTTGTCCAGGATGCCGTGGTCGAGGATCAGCTTGAGCGGCCACGGCTTCAACAGGTCCATCAGGGCGATTCCGACGGTGCAGGCGAACGCGAGCAGCAGGCGCCCTTTGACCTGCTTCAAATGGGCCCAGAAAATCTGGCGGAACCGCGGGCGCTTCTTGAAGTGCGATCCGAAATCCGGCTCCCTATCGTCGATCGAGTCATCGCTCGGGGCGTGATCAGGCGACGTCAGCACCGCCTGCGTCTGGTCGACGATCGCTGGTTGCCGCGCCTGCGTCGGCGGGCTCGTCAACGGCGGCGTCCGGCGGAGAGGTGTTTCCCTGGCTGCATCCGGGCGGATGATTGGCGCGGATGCGGCGATTGCATCCTGGAGTTTCCCATGGGTTTCGCGAAGCTGGGCAACGAGTTCCCGGAGCGTGGTGTCTTCGCCGTTGCGGGCCGTTTCGAGTGCGCGCACGTCTTCGTCGAGCACGCGGAGCTTTTCCTGAAGCGGCTCAACGACCCCCTGGACGTCCTTCTTCACCTGGCCGGTCAAATCCGCGGCGTTGGCGTTCAGGGCGGCGCTGGCCAGCGAGTAAAAGGCCTCGCGCATCCGTTGCTCCACGCGCTCGCACCAGTGAACCTTTTCCTCGGCCGCATCACGTTCCTGTTCGAGATGCGCAATCTGTTCCTTCAACGCCTTCGCCTCGGCCGCGGCTTGAATCTTTGTGCGGAACCAGAAAGCGAGTCCCGCGCCCACGCCGACGATCAGGCCGGCGATCGCAATCAATATCGTGTTCATAGGATGTTCGCCGTGACGGCGGGTTC
>DATDFH010000537.1:0-3920 GCA_036522715.1 Verrucomicrobiia bacterium | reverse complement strand
GGCATGACGAATGCGGCGATGGCAAACGCATACCACCGGGCGCCCCGCACGTCGCCGGTGCGGTGGACCTGGCCGACGAGCACGCTTCCGATGATCACGCCGACCGCGAGCCAGATTTTCAGGAGCACGAGTTGCGTGTTGGTCACGGCCGCGCCGCCGTCCACGTGGAGGAATTCAATGCCCCAAGCCTGGAGGTTGTTGCGCACCGTCGCGCCGAGGAACCAGAACAGCCCCGTGCCGAGCAGAACGCGCCCGAGCCTCGGCGCGTGGAGCAATCCGCGCAGGTTGCCACCGAATTCCGCGAGGCTGCGGCGCAGGCACGCATTGGGATTGTCGGGCGTGCGGGTCATCGCGAGGCTCAACAGCGCCGAGAGACCATAGACGCCGGCCACGATGCCGAGGCAGGCAGTCACGCTGAATTGATCGATCAGCTTCGCGCCCGCGCCAAGCCCGGCGAGGATCGAGACGAGCGTGAGCATTTCGACGGTGCCGTTTGCTTTCACGAGCCGCGCGGCGGGCATGATCTCAGGCAGGATGCCGTACTTGGCCGGCGAGAAGCAGCACGCGCCGACGCCCGCGAGCAGGTAACCGGCGCCATGCCAGTTGTGGCCGAGCGCGACTCCCGCCAGCGCGAGCAGCACACCCGCGAGCCGGATCAAATTCCCGCCGAGCAGCCAGCGCGTCTTGGGATGGCGGTCGTTGAGGTAGCCCGCCACCGGCGCGAGCACGAGGAACGGAATGAAGAAGAGCGCGCTGTAGATGGCGTTGGTGCTGTTGACCTGTTGCTCGGTGATCTGCCCTTGCGCGCGCAGAAACGTCAGCGGTCCGATGAGGACCGAGAGCAGGGCGTTGTCGGCGAGGGCGCTCAACGAAAGGCTGCCCAGCAGCAGCGGATAATTGCGCGTGGCGTTGGCGTGGGTCATCGCGGCGGGCGCAGCGTGCGGGATCGAAGGCGCGTTTTCAACGGCAAGTGTGGCGGATGGTGACGGCATGTTGGGAGTGTCGCCGCAATGTGCGCGCATCGGTTAATTCAATTTCCTTCGATGGCCTCGGAGAAAATCAATGACGACGCCGGATCGCAGTCCTAGTCTGCGCGGCGATGTCCTCCGCTGCGGATTGGGCGCCGTGGGTGCCGGTGATCGCCGGCGTGCTGGCGTTCGTGTGTCTGCTCTTCGCGGTGCGGTCGGGCAAACGCTTCCTGCTGGTCAAGAACCTGCCCACGTCCAAGACCACGGGCGTGTTCATCGGGCTCGTCGAGTTGAAGGGCACGGCGGAGTCGGCGCAACCGCTCACCAGTTATCTCGCCGAGGCGGCGTGCGTGCATTACACGTGGTCGGTCGAGGAACACTGGAGCCGCACTGTGACCGAGACCTACACCGACAACGACGGCAAGACGCAGACACGCACGCGCACCGAAAGCGGATGGACCACGGTGGCCGATGGTGGTGAGATGATTCCGTTCTATCTGCAGGATGACTGCGGCTTCATCCTCGTCCGGCCCGAAGGTGCGCAGCTTGAACCCGCCACGATCTTCCAGCAAACCTGCACGCCGCTCAACTCGCTCTACTACAGCAAAGGCCCTCCCGGCTGCGTGGCGAACTCGACCATGACGCGGCGATTCGTCGAACGCGCCATCCTCTTGCACGCCCAGCTGTACATCATGGGCCAGGCGCGCGAGCGGACGGACATTGTCGCGCCAGAGATCGCCGCCGCGAAGGACGCGCCAATGTTCCTGATTTCGACGCGCAGCGAGGAACAGGTCGCGCGTGGATTGCGCGTCGGCTTCTGGGGACTCAACGTGCTCGGCGCGTTGCTCTCCGCAGGTGGGTTGTTCGGTCGCGATTTGGCGCTGCACCGTGACCCGCAGGAATCGATCCCCGTTTACGTGTTCGCGGTGGCGGCGTACGTCGGCGCTGCGGTACTGGGCTGGGTGTGGATGGTGTTCAACAGCCTCGTGAATCTGCGCCAGCGCGTGCGGCAGGGCTGGTCGCAGGTGGACGTGCAACTCAAACGCCGGCACGACTTGATTCCCAACCTCGTCGCCGCGGTGACTGGCTTGCGCGATTACGAACGGACGTTGCAGACGCAGATCGCCGAGTTGCGGGCGCAGCAGGCCGCCACGCCGCCGGGCGTCGCCGGGCCGGACTTCCACGCGCTCCAGCCGACGCTCATCGCCATCGCGGAAGCGTACCCGGAGTTGAAGGCGCAGGAATCGTTCCTCAAGCTCCAACAGGAACTCACCGACACCGAGCAGCGCATCGCACTCGCGCGCGGTTACTTCAATGAGATCGCCACGCACTACAACACGCGGCTCGAAGTCATCCCGGATCGCTTCGTCGCCGCGCTCGGCGGGCTGCGGCCGCAGGCGTTGATGACGGCCAACCAGTTCGAGCGCGCGCCGGTGGAGGTGGAGTTCGCGACGGTTCAGCCAGGCCCCGTCGCCGCCGCGACGGGAAAGCCGGCTTGAGTTTCGGCCGCGTTTGCGCATCCTTGCCACCGTGATTCAGCACATCCGCGACATTTACGCCGCGAGGAAGATGAACGGGCGTCCGGTCATTTCCGTGGAGTTCTTCCCCACCAAGACCGACGAGGGCGAGCGTAACCTGATGGAGAAAACCATCCCGGCGCTGTGCGAGTTGAATCCCGATTTCTGCTCGGTCACCTATGGAGCCGGCGGCAGCACGCGCGAGAAGACGCTCCAGACCGTCGCGCGCATCCAGCGCGAACGCTGCCTCACCGCCATGGCGCACCTGACCTGCGTCAACGCCACCGAGCCGCAAACGCGGCAGGTCGTCGAGCAGGCGCGCGGACTCGGGATCAAGAACCTGCTGGCGCTGCGCGGCGATCCGCCTGGCGGCACAGGTGAGTTTCAGAAGACTGAAGGCGGGTTCGAGTTTTCCTACCAGCTCGTGCAACTCATCCGGCAGCTCGGCGGCTTCAGCATCGGCGTCGCTGGATTTCCCGAGGGCCACATCGCGTGCAAGGAGGGCAAGCGCGTGGACTGGCAGCGGCTCAAGCACAAGATCGATCAGGGCGCCGACTTCGTCATCACGCAACTCTTCTTCGACAACGCGGACTACTACGAGTTCCGCGACTTCCTAACCAAGGCGGGCGTGAAGGTGCCGCTGGTTCCGGGCATCATCCCCATCGGCAGCGCCGCGCAGATCAAAAAGTTCACCGCGTTGTGCGGCGCGAAACTGCCCGCGCCGCTGCTGGCGGAGTTGGAGAAACTCGGCGACAACGACGCAGCGGCCGCCGAGTTCGGCATCCGCTACGCCACGACGCAGTGTGAGGACCTGTTGAAGAACGGCGCGCCCGGCCTCCACTTCTACACACTGAACAAGGCGCCCGCCGTGACGCGGATCATGAAGAACCTCGGGCTGGCGTGATACGCAGGCAGGGTCAGAGAAACTGCGCTCCGATGTCTAGCGCCGCCTCGATCCACGTGCGGGGTGTTGTTTGTGGTGACGCACCACAGTGATGCGAATCCTGTCCGCGCTGAGACGAAACAGGAAATGGTAAGGGAACCGCTCCAGGTTGATGCGGCGAAGACCGCCTTCCACCGGATGAGATCGCCCTGGATTCTGCGCCGTCCGCTCGATGACGGACATCAATTCGGCCCAGAACTCATCGCCCAGGCGCGGGGAAATTGCGTCGTAGTGACGGAGGACGGCCGAGACATCCCTTTGCACGTCCGGGTGGTAACCCACCTTCATCGCCTGCGCTCGCGCGCGACGCGGCGAACGAACTCGTTGTGGGGAATGGCTTCAACCTGTCCCTCCTCCAATTCGCGATCCCGCCGGGCAACTACTTCATCCGAGATGTCGGCGCCAGGCGCAGGCAGGGTGTCCAGCAGCGCCGCGACCAACGCAGCACGCTTCCGGCTGGGAAGGGATTTGGCCTCTTGCTCGATTTCAGCG
>DATDFH010000536.1:0-2294 GCA_036522715.1 Verrucomicrobiia bacterium | reverse complement strand
GAAGCCAAGACCATCAGCAGTTCCGCCGCGCAGCAGGTATTCGCCGAGATGTTCGACACTGGCAAGGCGCCCGCCGTCATCGTTCAGGAGAAGGGCCTCGCGCAGGTGAGCGACACTGGCGCCATCGAGAAGTTCTGCGACGAAGTCATCGCCGCGAATCCCGGTCCCGCTGCGGATTTTAAGTCAGGTAAGTCCGCGGCCATTAACCGACTCAAGGGCCAGGTGATGAAACTCTCGAACGGCAAGGCGAATCCCGCCGTGGTGGGAGAGATATTGGAGCGAAAGCTCAAAACCTAGCAGATCAGCGTCATGCCCAAAGAAACTTCGCTCGACCTTTGCATCCCCGATTTTGAGCGGTGGGTTGAATTTGTATTCGACCATCCTGTTTCGGCCTTACCCGACGATCGTTGGTATTGGAACGGGCCGGACATCGTGGTTTCCAATCCTTCTCTCTTATTGGGGCACCTGACGAGTCTCTGTCTCGGATTCACTGGAATTGCTTCTCGGTTCACTCTTCAGCAAATCGACCAAGGCATTTGGTTCTTGCTCTGTGAACCTGTTTGCGCCGGGAAATATCTGGCCGACGCGTCTGTCCCATTGGTACTACGGCTCGAATGCGTGCGTTCCATGTTCCGAATCTATGCCGACTTCGTCGCGAAATCGAAAGCGGAGGTGATGGAAAACTGCTTCGATATGTGGTGGGATCTGGTTTGTGGTCAGTTTTGGAGCGCAGTCAGATGGAGCCGGACTGATCTGGAGGCGTTCGCCAACTGCGAAACCCTTGAAGCGGCAGAAAGGCTTACTCCCAAAGTTCGCTACGCAGATTTGAACAAAGAAGAACGCGTTGTTCTCGATGCGATGTTCGAGGCGCTTGCCGAGACGCTGAAGCTTGGGGATGAGCGCTGCGAACAGTATGCGCTTCACGGCTTGGGGCATCTGCATCATCCTTCGGTCCGAGATCGAGTTCAGGGATTCATCGAAACGAAACGTGATAAGCTCACGCCCGGAGGACTGGCTTGGGTGGAGTCGTGCCGTGACGGAACGGTAATGTAATCGAAACGAGAGCATGTTCACCGAAATCAAGAGCGTCCACTTCACCGGCATCTGCGGCACAGCAATGGCCAGCGCGGCGGCGGCGATGCAGGAGCGCGGCTTCACCGTCACCGGTTCGGACCAGAATGTTTATCCGCCGATGTCCACGTTCCTCGCCGGGCGGAAGATCGACGTCTTCAACGGCTACGGCGAATCAAACCTCGCGCATAAGCCCGACCTCGTGGTCATCGGCAACGCGATGTCGCGCGGCAACCCCGAGGTCGAGGCCGTGCTGGAGCGCAAGCTGCGTTATTGCTCGCTGCCGGAGTTGCTCAAGGAGTTCTTCATTCGCGGCAAACGTTCGCTCGTGGTTTGCGGCACGCACGGAAAGACCACGACAACCGCACTGCTCACGTGGGTCTTCGAGCACAACGGATTGAACCCGAGCTTCCTCATTGGGGGCATCCCGACCAATCTCGGCCAGGGCGCGCGCTTTACGGACAGCGAATGGTTCATCATCGAGGGCGACGAATACGACACGGCGTTCTTCGACAAGCGCAGCAAGTTTGTCCACTATCTGCCGGAAGTCGCGATCATCAACAACCTCGAGTTCGATCACGCGGACATCTTTCCGGACCTCGCCTCGATCCAGAAATCCTTCAGCCACCTCATCAGACTCGTGCCGCGTAACGGCCTGCTGCTGGCCAACGGCGACGAGCCGAATCTCGCGCCGCTGCTCAACGTCACACATTGCCCCGTGAAGCGCTTCGGCCTGGGCGAGGAGAACTCCGTCCACGCCTTCAACCTCCGCTTCGGTCCGACGGCCAGCGAGTTCGAGATTCCGAGCGCCAGGTTTCACCTCAACCTGGTGGGCGAACTCAACGTGCGCAACGCGCTAGCCGTCGTCGCGTGCGCGAAGCATTGCGGCCTGACGAACAAACAAATTCAGTCCGCCTTCGACACCTTCAAGGGCATCAAGCGCCGCATGGAAGTGCGCGGGGTCGCGGGCGGCGTGACGATTGTGGACGATTTCGGCCATCACCCGACCGCCATTCGCGAAACTTTGCGCGCGCTGCGGATCAAGTATCCGCGCCAGCGCGTGTGGGCCGTCTTTGAGCCGCGTTCGAACACGACGCGGCGGAATGTTTTCCAGTCCGAATTGGCCACGGCTTTCGCGGATGCTGACGCCGTCGTCGTTGCCGAGGTGGCGCAGTTGGAGCAGTTGCCCGAGGCCGAGCGGTTGAATCCGGCGAAGCTGATGC
>DATDFH010000535.1:0-6371 GCA_036522715.1 Verrucomicrobiia bacterium | reverse complement strand
CCTTGCCGAACCCGCACCGAACGCTACCAGCGCATGAACGCTCTGGCCGAACATTATCCGGTGAGCGAACTGTGTGTGGCCTTTGGCGTCTCGCGCAGCGGTTACTACGCCTGGCGCTCTCGCCCGCCGAGTGCGCGGGCGCAAGCCGATGCCCGGTTGATCCCGCAGCTCTGTGCCGCTCACGACGCCAGCCGGCGCACCTACGGCAGCCCACGGCTGGTGATCGTGCTGCGCCGGCAGGGCCAGACCATCAGCCGCCGTCGCGTGCAACGCCTGATGCGGGCCGCTGGACGACGCGGCCTCCAACGGCGGCGCTGGGTGCCGCGCACCACCGACAGCCGCCATGATCAACCCATCGCTCCCAACCGGCTGGCCGAAGTTCCCGCCCCCGGCAGCGCGATCAGATCTGGGTCACGGACATCACCTATGTGCCCACGGACGAAGGCTGGCTGTATGTGGCCGGAGTGATGGACCGCTGGAGCCGGCGCGTGGTCGGCCTGGCGATGGCCGAACACCTGCGCACCGGACTGGTCAGCGCCGCGCTGCGCCAGGCACAGACCCAACGGCAACCCGCACGGGGCTGTCTGCACCACTCCGATCGCGGCTGCCAGTATGCCAGCACGCAATATCGCCGGCTGCTCGCGGCCCACGGGTTGGAGGCGAGCATGAGCCGGGCGGGCAACTGTTACGACAACGCCGCGATGGAAAGCTTCTGGAGCACCCTCAAAAGCGAACTGGTCCACCCCCACCGCTTCGCCACCCGGGCCGCCGCCCGCCTGGCCATCTTCGAATACGTCGAAGTGTTCTACAACCGCCAGCGCCTCCACAGCGCGCTGGGCTACAAGTCACCGGTAGACTTTGAAAACCAAAACAACTAAAACCTAAATGCTCTCTGCCCCGTCACTGTCCATCAAAGTGGAGCAACCTCACGGTCCCGACTTCCAAGGCGACAACTGTGGCTGCAGCTTCGCCACACCCGGCCCCAACAGCGCCCCTTCCGAGGACAAGATCTTCGTGGACAAGGAATCCCGGGAGTCGACCAGCCGCTCCAACCGCCGCGGCCGGGTGATGGGCCAGCTGACGGGACGGCCCGCGGAGTTTCCCGGCCTGGAAGACAAGCCGTCCGCCGGAGAGTCGTACCGGGTGTTCAATACGAAGGACGAGTCGCTCTCCGAGCCCTTCCACGTGAAGTCGGTGGGCGTGGGCGCCAACGGCCTGACCGAGATCAAGATCACCGGCCACGACAACGACGGCCCGTCCCTCTCGCTTTACCTGAACCCGGACTACGACGTCATGGACTCCCGCCAGGGGATCCTCGGCCAGTGCTGCAAGTTCGTCCGGATCAAGTCCGGGGTGAACGAGAGCAACTCGTACCGGACCTTCGATGATTTCTCCCACGAGTTCGGCGACGACGGGGCGATCATGCAGATGGTCTTCGACGCCGGCTACAAGATGGCCACGGTGCACAAGCTGGCCCACGGTCCCTACGTCGTGGACATCCACGGGGAGCGCACCTCGGAACTGAATGTCCCGGCGGCCAAGGTCTGGCTCATGTCGAGGTGTGCGATCAAGGAGGCCGACGCCGAGGCCGTGCTCAAGCAGGCCACCGCCGACCGCCACGGCACGCACCAGTTCTACTTCGAGCCGCCCGAGGCCCTGATGCAGAAGGCCGGCTACAACCTCTCCTTCAACCGCTGGCCCAACATGGAGCCGACCTTGAACGACGAGTTTGGCACGCTGATGGAGCCGGACAACCAGTTCATCCTCCGGGCCGACAAGAACGACCCGGTGATCGAGCCCCACCGGATCGGCGACCGCTACTCGGCCCAGACCGCCGAGACGATCCAGGGCGAGACCCCCATGCAGCTCTACCAGCAGAGCCAGGAGAGCGGCATGCCCTCGATGTTCGAGCACGGCGTGGTGGGCGAGCTCGTGCACACCTACGACTCCTCGGCCATGGTGGACAAGTACCTGCCCAAGCTGGAGGAGGCGCTGGATTGCCTGGGCCGGATCCTCTTTCTCTTCTACTGGAAGCCGGAGGACTTCTCGACGGCCTACGGCACCAACGACCAGAGCCAGCTGGAGAACAAGCTCACGTCCAACTTCAAGAGCTTCGGCGAACTGGTGTTCGAGCTGTTGCAGAAGAACAAGCAGAACCAGCAGGGGACGGTCTCTCTGACGTGATCACCTTTATGACCGCCGAACAGATCGGCCGCTCTGTCACCACGTGTTTCGGAGTGCTCCTACCTGGATCAGACACCTAGCCGCGTCCGCAGGCTTGCGGCGGTATTCCCGTATTGTTCAGGGCCTGCGGAATCCGCGCGCCTCGTCACTCGGGCGGGCTTAAATCTTCAACCACAAAGTCGGAAATGGCGCTCTTGGCTTGCAGTGAAGGACCGTGGAGGACCATGAATATGTTATGCGAAAGTGTTATGCGAATGACTCAACGGGTGGAACAAAACCGATTAAAAGCCCGTGTTCATTGGCAATTCAGTGGAATGGTGGTAGGTGCTGGATTCGAACCAGCGAAGGCGTAAGCCAGCAGATTTACAGTCTGCCCCCGTTGGCCACTTGGGTAACCTACCAGCCAGCCACCAGCAAAGGGGCCGGAATCTATGCAAAGGCCTCCCCCATTGTCAACGAGCCGGTTCGCGCCGCGCGGTTGATGCGTGCCGCCGAGGCTCGCCTCTCAAATCGGAATCGGGAAACCTCACTGCATGAACTCCATCGCGAACTCCACGCCGCGCCGCGCGCTGCCGGCCGACCGGCACATGCTCGAAGGCCCGCACACGCGCCGCAGCGAACTGGCGACGCTCTTCCGCGTGGGCCGCGATTTCGTGCGCGGGTTTCGCGTGCTGCATTTCGTCGGACCATGCGTGACGGTGTTCGGCTCGGCGCGCATCCGCGAGGGCGACCGGCATTACCAGCTTGCGCGCGACGTAGGCGCCGCCGTCGCGAAGCTCGGCTTCACGGTGATGACCGGCGGCGGGCCGGGCATCATGGAGGCCGCCAATCGCGGCGCGAAGGACGTGGGCGGACGCTCCGTCGGCTGCAACATCGAACTGCCCGCCGAGCAGAAGCCCAACGACTACCTCGATCGCTACGTGACGATGCGCTACTTTTTTGTCCGCCGCACGCTGCTGGTGAAATACAGCTACGCCTTCATCGTGATGCCCGGCGGATTCGGCACGATGGACGAACTGTTCGAGGCGCTTACGCTGATCCAGACCGGCAAGATTCAACACTTCCCCGTGGTGCTGATGGGCACGGACTATTGGCGCGGGCTGACGGACTTCATCGGCAGGATGGTTGAAGCGGGAACCATTGATCGTGGAGACCTCGAACTCTTTTGTTGCACCGACTCGGTGCATGAAGCGGTGAAGCACCTGCGCGAAAAGGCGATCAAACACTTCGGCCTCAAGCGCATCGCCCGCGGGCCGTGGCGCGTGCTCGGAGAACGGGGCCTGTTCCGGGCGCCTGGAACGTTTCGCGAATCGAACAACACGCCAAAGTAAGCACGCGCGGCTCGCCAGTCACAACTTCCCGCAGCACTGCTTGTACTTCTTGCCGCTGCCGCAGGGGCACGGGTCGTTGCGGCCGACCTTCGGACCGGTGCGGATGGGGGCGGGCTTCGCCAGCTCTTCCGCGGCCTGTGAGACGACATCCGATGCGGAGCCTTGTTGCGACGACGTGGAAGCGGACTGTGTTCCGCCGAAGGCGCTGGTCTCGGCGTGCACCGTGCGCTGCGGAATGTTGCGGAGGAAATTCTCGAACGCCATCAGGCTCGACGCGCTGCGGAAGATGTTGTGGCAGATCTCGGTCTTGATGTTGACCATCAGCTCGTCGAAGAGCTTGAAGGCTTCCGCCTTGTATTCGATAAGCGGGTCGCGCTGGCCGTAGGCGCGCAGGCCGATGCTGTTGCGCAACGCGTCCATGCCGTAGAGGTGCTCCTGCCACAGCTTGTCGATCGCGCTGAGGATCGTGTAACGCTCGATGGACTTGAGCGCAACGGCGTCCTCGAAGCTGATCTTCATCTTGTAGGCCTCGCGCACGGCCTGGATGATGTGGCGGGCGAGGGCCAGTTGCCCCGCGCTCAGGCCCTCGAAGAGCGAGCCTTCCACTGGCACTTCGTGGCCGTTGTCCGCCACCTTCTTGATCTCGGCCTCGGAAACGCCAAGCGGGAAGTTGAGATTAATCCAATCCGCCAGACCACGAAGGTTCCACTCCTCGGGTTGCGCGTTGGGATCGGTAAACTCGTCCACCTTCGCGACGACCACTTCCTCCATCACGTCCATCAGGCGGTCCTGCACGTCCTCGCCGTGGATGATTTCGTTGCGGAAGCCGTAGATGACTTCGCGCTGCTTGTTCATCACGTCGTCGTATTCGAGCGTGCGTTTGCGGATCTGGAAATTGTGCTGCTCGACGCGTTTCTGCGCGGTCTGCACGGATCGATTGAGCAACGGATGCTCCAGTTCCTGCCCCTCTTCGAGGCCGAGGCGCTCCATGTATTTCACGATCTTGTCTGAGCCGAACAGCCGCATGAGATCGTCTTCGAGCGAGATGAAAAAGTGCGAGCTGCCCGGATCGCCCTGGCGCGAGCAACGGCCGCGCAACTGCCGGTCAATGCGCCGCGCCTCGTGGCGCTCGGTGCCGAGCACATGCAGTCCGCCGACCTCGGTGACGCCGGCGCCAAGTTTGATGTCGGTGCCGCGGCCGGCCATGTTCGTGGCGATGGTAATCGAGCCGCGTTGGCCGGCGCGTGCGACGATCTCGGCTTCCTGCTCGTGATACTTGGCATTGAGGACGGAGTGGACGAGGCTCTCCTTCTTCAACATCCGCGAAAGCATTTCGCTGGTTTCGACGCTGATCGTGCCGACGAGGATCGGCCGGCCCTGTCCGTGGAGTTCCTTGATCTCGTTGGTGACGGCGGTGAACTTCTCGCGCTTGGTCTTGTAAACCGAGTCGTTGCGATCTTTCCGGATGTTCGGCTTGTTGGTCGGGATGGTGAGGACGCCAAGCTTGTAGATGTCGAAGAACTCCTGCGCCTCGGTCTCGGCGGTGCCGGTCATGCCCGCGAGCTTCTGGTAGAGGCGGAAATAATTCTGGATCGTGATCGTTGCCAGCGTCTGCGTCTCGCGTTCGATCTCGACACCTTCCTTTGCCTCGACGGCCTGGTGGAGGCCATCGCTCCAACGACGTCCGGTCATCAAGCGGCCGGTGTGCTCATCGACGATGATGACCTTGTTGTCCTGGACGACGTATTGCACGTCGCGTTCGTAGAGGCAGTAGGCCTTGAGCAGTTGCGAGATGACGTGTATCTGCTGCGCCTTCTGCTCGAACGCGCTCTGGACCGCGGCCTTTTTCTCCAACCGGCCCTTCGCGTCGAGACCAGCCTCGCCGTCGATCTGGCTGAAGATCGTCGGCAGGTCGGGCATCATGAAGGCGTCGGGATCCTTCGGGCTGAGATAATTGCGGCCCTTCTCGGTGAGGTCGGCCTCGTGGCCCTTCTCCTCGATGGCGAAGAACAGTTCCTCCTTCTGCGCGTAAAGGTCCTTCTTCGACTGGTCGGCGTGGAGTTCCAGCTCCGCCTTGTTCATCAGCTTGAGGTTCTCCGGCTCCTCGCAAATTTTCATCAGGCCGGGTGAGCGGGGCTGGCCGATCTTCACGCGATACAGCAGCAACCCCAACTCGCGTTCGATCGCCTCGGGGTTCTGGGGTTGTGAACCATCGGCGGGTCGGAGTTTCTTGATGAGCTGTTCGGCCTCGTTGAGATAGCGGGCGCAGAGTTTTTGCTGCGCGTTGACCAGGCCGGTGATCGTGGGCTTCAACTGGTCGTAAAGCTGGTTGTCCACGTTGACCACCGCGGGGCCGCTGATGATCAACGGCGTGCGCGCCTCGTCGATGAGGATCGAGTCCACCTCGTCGACGATTGCGTAATAATGGCCGCGCTGGACCTGTTCCTCGGCGCTGGTGGCCATGCCGTTGTCTCGGAGGTAATCGAACCCGAACTCGGAGTTCGTGCCGTAGGTGATGTCGCAGTTGTATTGCTCGCGGCGAACGCTCGGCGGCTGGTCGTGCAGAATCACGCCGACGGTCAGGCCGAGGAACTTGTACACGGCGCCCATCCACTCGGCGTCGCGCGCGGCGAGGTAATCGTTCACCGTGACCAGGTGCACGCCGCGGCCGGTGAGGGCGTTGAGATAAATGGGCAGCGTGGCGACAAGCGTCTTGCCTTCGCCGGTGGCCATTTCGGCAATCTTGCCGGTGTGCAAGCCCATGCCGCCGATGAGCTGCACGTCGAAGGGAATCATCTCCCACTTGATCGGATGCCCGCGCACGATGACGTCGGCGCCCCACAGACGGCGGCAGGC
>DATDFH010000534.1:0-5781 GCA_036522715.1 Verrucomicrobiia bacterium | reverse complement strand
GTGGAGGGAGCAGAGGGTTTCAAAGCGAAGCGGGCGCCAATCGCTTCGTCGTAGGCCCCGACGACGCTCACAACGGCGGCAGCGTAGTTTCCCCGCCGGGCCGCTTCAATCGCGGCAACGCACTGCCAGCCCGCGCCGGCGGCGAAGCCCTCGCCGAATGTTCGTTTGACCTCCATGCGCGCGCCCGGCCAGTCGCGCCACGCGGCGGATTCGGCACCGTCGATCCGCGGATTGCCGGCCATGCTGGTGCAGAGAAGCTGCTTGGAATCATGTTGAGCAAGCTCGGTGGCGACGCCTTGGGCGGCAACGCGGCGCGATTTTGCGCTGGTGAACGAACGGGGACTGGTGACGGCGTCGAGCGTGACGACGTCCGCCGCAGGTTGACCGGCGCGCAGCAACACCGCGGCCGCCCCTTCTGCAAGCGGGGTCGAGCGGTTGAAATGTTTCAACGCATCGGCGGTCAACCAGTCCGCCTCCTCCGCGGCCACGACGACGCAGGCTGACACCCGTTCTTCTTCGAGCCAGCCTGCCGCGAGCGCCAGCCCGTGCAGGAATATTCCCGAATCGCCGACCAGCGTATAGTTGATCACGGGCGATTTTAGCACGGCGCTCAGATGACTGGCCGGCGCGTTGAACACGGTTTCCGGAAAAAGCAGCGGACTGGCAGTGGACGCATCGCGCAACGCTTCATCAAAAAACCGCCGCGAGTAATTCACGCAACCGCACGTCGTGCAGAAAACAATTCCCAACGGGCCGTTCGTTCCGTTGAGCGCCTCGTCGGCTGCGGCCACGGCGAACTGGCTGATCGGGCTGGCGCGTCGCATCCGTGGGTGGGTCAAACAAGCCGGGCGCGGTACGAGCGGCGGGGCACGGCGCGCCCGCAGCGGCTCCTTCCATCCGGGACGTTCTACCGGCGCGAATTGAATAGGTTCGCCGGCGACCGCGCGACAGAGCGCCGGCACGCCCCAACCCGCCGGAGAAACGGCGCCCAACCCCGCGACGTAGATGCCGCTCATTCGTGCCTCCGGACAACAAGTGTCGCGTTGGCGCCGCCGAACCCGAACGAGTTGGTCATCGCGTGGGTCAGTGTTGCCGCCGTTGGAGTGGACACCACCGGAAACGCGCAGGCCGGGTCTAGCGTTTGAAGGCTGCTTGTCGGCGGCAGCCATTGCCCGCGCAAGGCCATCACGCAGATGGCAACTTCCACTGCACCGGCGGCGCCGAGCAGGTGCCCGATGCCTGCCTTGGTTGAACTCACCGGCAGCGAGGCTGTGCGCGTGCCGGCCCACCGGCGGATCGCCGCCGCCTCGGCGCTGTCATTGAGCGGCGTGCCGGTGCCGTGCGCGTTGAGGTAGTCGATGTCGGCCGGCGCAAGTCCCGCGACGCGGCAGGCTTCGGTCATGGAAGCCATGGCGGCATCGCCATCGGGATGCGGTTGTGTGAGATGGTGGATGTCGGTGGCGGCGCCGTATCCGGCGATCTCCGCGAGGATCGTGGCGCCGCGCGCGCGGGCGCCGTCGAACGTTTCCAAAGTGAAGACCGCCGCGCCCTCTCCCAGCGCCAACCCGTCGCGATGCGCGTCGAACGGCCGGCATTGCGTCGGCGAGAGCGCCTGCAACGAATCGAAACCGGCGAACACCAACTGGCACAACGCATCGTAGCCGCCCGTCACCACGCGTTCCGTCAGGCCGGCCCGCACCAGATTCCACGCGTGGCCGACGGCGTTTGCCCCCGAGGCGCAGGCGTTGGCGATGATCGTCACGGGGCCGCGCAGGTCGAACGCGGACGCTACAATCTGGCCCTGGCGGTGCGCCTGATAGCAGATGGCGCGCGTCGGCTGGCGGCGTTTGCAGTGCGGACGCCCGATGGCTTCGCGGTAATAATCTTCGCCCAGGCTCATTCCGCCCCCTGTGGTTCCTAGCACGACCGGAATGTCGCCGCCTAATTTCCAGCGGGATTGTTCGAGCGCTTCCTTTGCCGCCCAGAGCAACATCCGGCCAGCGCGTTCCAGTCGATTTGTCTGCCGCGGGTCCAGCCGTGTGCGCGGCGGTTCCGTGGGCAGGTCCACTTCAGCAGCCGTGCGGACGCGTTGACGCGAGGCGTCGAACACGGTGACCGGCCGAAACGCGCGCCGGCCGATTTGGAAACCCTCGGAGTTGGCGGCCCAGCCCAGTCCGAGCGGCGTGACGATACCGCAACCGGTCACGACGACACGTCGTCCCGGTCTTGATCGTTGTACATTTGGGAACAGCACACGTAGTTACCAATGCTGCCCACTGGAAACGGCTCTGACAAGTCGCGGAGTGGCGGAGACGGAAAGAGATTCCAAATCTCGCGCCGGAAATCGGTTGCGGCGGAAGTTCGCGCCGCGATAATCAACCCATGTCCGATCCCGGACCCAAGTCTCCTGCGTATGACGTGGTCATCATCGGCGGGGCATTGTCCGGCGCCGCCACGGCCGTCCTGCTGCTGAGCGAGCGGCCGTCGCTGCGAGTGTTGATCATCGAGAAGTCCACCGCCTTCTCGCGCCGCGTCGGCGAGGCGACGATCGAAATCAGCACCTACTTCCTTCGGCATTGCCTCGGACTGACCCATCACCTGAATCACTGTCACCTGGTCAAGAACGGCCTGCGGTTCTGGTTCGCCAACGAACGGGCGCGCACGCTGGCCGATTGCAGCGAAGTCGGCGGCCAGTATCTCTCTCGCGTGCCCGCCTACCTGGTGGACCGCGCGGTGCTCGACGAGGAAGTGCTGCGGCGCGCGGTGGAACTGGGCGCGGAGTTGTGGCGACCGGCCTCAGTGCAGGCGGTGCAGTTGAAAGCCGGCGGGCAACAAACGCTGACCATCCGGCGAAATGACTCGATCACGTCCGTCGAAACACGCTGGGTGGTCGACGCCTCGGGAGTGGCCGCACTCTTGGCCCGGCGCGAAGGCTGGTGGCGGCCGAACGATGCGCATCCCACCACCGCCGTCTGGTCGCGCTGGAGCGAAACGAAGGACTTTGATTCGCTGGAAATCACGCGGAAGCATCCCGAGTGGGCGGCCAAGTGTTTCGGCATCCGCGGCACGGCCACGAATCACTTCATGGGCGACGGCTGGTGGGCGTGGTGGATCGCGCTCAAAGGCGGCGACGTGAGCATCGGCGTGGTGTTCGACGAGCGGCTGGTGGAGTGGCCGTCCGGCGGCGCGCTGGGCGACCGGCTGAAGGAATTCCTGCTGCGGCATCCGGTGGCGCGCGAGTTGATGGCCGAGGCGCAGTGGCAGGAGGGCGACGTGCATTGGCGCAAGCGGCTCCCGTATTTCAGCACCACGTACGCCGGCGATGGCTTCGCACTCGTCGGTGACGCGGCAGCGTTCCTGGACCCATTCTACAGTCCTGGCATGGACTGGATTTCGTTCAGCGCCAGCAGCGCGGCGCAGCTGATTCTGGCACAACAGAATGGCGAAGCAGTTGCCCCCCTCGTGGCGAAAATGAATGAGGACTACGCACGGAGTTACCAGCGGTGGTTCACCGCCATCTATAAGGACAAATACGAATACATGGGCGAATTCGACCTCATGCGGCTGGCATTTCTGTTGGACGTGGGGCTGTATTACCTTGGGGTCGCCTCGCAACCGTTCATGCGCGGCCGTGGCGCGCTGCGCGAACCGTACTACTCGACAGGGCCATCCACGCCGTTCTACCACGTGATGCGGATCTACAACCGGCGCTTCGCCCGGATCGCGCGGTCGCGCCGGGCGCGTGGCCAACTGGGGCGATTCAACGACCATCGGCGCGCGCTCATCAAAGGATTCTCCTTTGGGCCGGCCACGGCACTGACGGTCTTGAAGGCCCTCCTCAGTTGGTGTCGGCTGGAACTGATCGAGGGATGGCGGACGTGGATGGTTTCCCGGGCGGGTGTGGTTCCAAAGCCAAACCCGGCGTCGACGATGATCGCACAAGCACAGAGCCGGTGACGCTCTCGACCGCGCGACCGTCGCGGCCGTGAAGCGGCTTACTTCTTCGTGCTGTTGGACGGGACGTTGAACTTCTTCGCGAGTTCGACCGCGGTTTCTCCGGCTTTCACTTTCCGATCGAAGAGGATGTCCTTCATGCTTCGGTATTGTCCGTAATAAGCCAGGTTGGCGTCACCATCAGGTGTGATCGCCCCGCCTTTGACCGAGACGCCGCCATAGAGACCCTTGCTATCGCTGAAGAACAGCACCGGCTGTTCGTGCGACTTGACGCTTCCCTCGACGCCTTCGCTCTGGTCGCCTGCCGTGCCGCGCGCTTCGCCACCGAACTCGAAGGTTGACTTGGTCAACGCGGCAGTGGCGTTGGTGGTCATGAGCAGCAGCACGATGAACGATTGCTGACCGCCAACTTGAAACCCGAGGCTGGCTTCACTCGCGGCGACGAAGGCCGCCGGGCTCCACTCCTTGGAGTTGGGGTCCCGCACGAGGGCCACACCCGATCCGCCCTGATAGGCGAAGATGAATCCCGCCTTGGTGCGGTCCAGCAGAATGATGCCGTGCGCCTTGGCCAGCGTCTCGGCCGGAATGCGTTTCTCGGACTTTTGCTGCAACTCGTCGAACTTGGCCGCCAGCTTGCGAACCCGGTCGTCCAATTCCGCCTTGGTGATGGCCCACGTCGAGGCGACGCCCAAGCAGCACCATGCGATCAAACCAAGTGTTAATCTCTTCATGCGCAAACCATCGCGCATGGTGGTGATCGTTGCGAGTGATTTTACGGGCCGAAGCCGACAGCGTCGGACCGAGGCGCGTTCAATCAAAACCGCTGACTGAAAATCGGCACCGCCAGCGATGGCGCTGAGGGCAGGTCCCTTCGTTCGTGGATGATGGATTCAGAGTTGAGTCGCGGGAACAATTGAAAGCGGGCTTGTGGTTTCAGACCCGTTCCGGCGGGTGTAGTAATCGGCCAGACCGCTCTGCGACGGCTTGAGCCCTTCGGCTTGAATCGCAGTCAGGATTCGCTCCTCGTCCATGATGATCCGCTCGCGCTTGTAGAGCAGGTAATCGCCGCGGACATTCGGCGGCGTAAGATTGATGGTGCAGAGATTTGCGCCTGCCCGCAGGCCGCGGCGGTAACCTGCCCCCGGGCCGGCCAGGTTCAATGCGCTCACTGCCGGGATGACGAAGTCGGGCCGCTCCAGCCGGAGAGCGGCCATGCAATTCAACGTCAGGTCAAGACTCGCCATCGGCTCACCGGCCAGCGGCGTCTCCTCTCCGGGAATGAACGGACTGACGCTGCAACCACTCAAAGGCAGTTCACGCGCGAGGTGGAAGTTGGCGAGCAGACCCGCCATCGTCTGGCCGGGCAGCCCGGCGATGAAGCCCGAACTGACCTGCCATCCCTCCTCCGCCAGATGCCGGATGTCGTGCAGCCGCTCGTTGAAGGTGCCGGGCGCGTGCAATTCGCCGTAGAGCGACTCCTCGGCCGTCTCGAACTTGATGATGTAAATGCTCGCGCCCGCGGCGCGCAGTTCCGCGTACAGCGGCGGCGAGAGCGTCCCCAGGCAGACGCTCACGCCCAGGTCCGTCTCACGTCGCAACGTCTGGACCAGCGGGATGACGACTTCGCGCACGACGACCGGATCTTCGCCGGACTGGATGTTCACATCAGTGACGCTCGCGGGCCGGTGATGGATGAGCAACTCCGCCAACTGATCGTGCGCGGCGCGAAATCGGCTCAGTGCGCGATTGTCCCGGCGCATCCCGCAATAAACGCAGTTTTCGCGGCAATAATTGGAAACCTCGACGACGGCGCGAAGGAATACCCGG
>DATDFH010000533.1:0-3500 GCA_036522715.1 Verrucomicrobiia bacterium | reverse complement strand
AGAACGGGCAGCGGCGGCTCGTGTTGATCAGCGACGGAAACGAAAACCTCGGCGATGCGGTGTCAGCGCTGTCGTCGGCGTTGCCTTTGGGGGTCGAGTTACAGGTCGTGCCGCTGGGCGCGGCGCGTGCCGGAGATGTGTCACTGCAAAAGCTCGCGTTGCCGCCGACGGTGAAGAAAGGCCAGACGTTCGAGACGAAAATCTTTGTGCAATCCGACCGTGCGCGGCCGGCGGCGCTGCGGCTCTACCGAAACGATCAATTTCTCGGCGAGCAGAACGTCGAGTTGAATGAGGGCAAAAATCTTTTCACTTTCCCGCAGACGCTGAGCGAGGCGGGCTTTTACAGCTACAACGCCGTGGTGGATTCACCCGGTGATTCCATCGCGCAGAACAATCGCGCCAGCAGCTTCACCAGCGTGCGCGGTGAGCCGCGCGCGCTGCTCATCTCCAGCAGTCCCGATCAAGACGCGCCGCTGGTTGAAGCGCTACGCGCTGCCAAACTCGACGTGCGCGTGGTGGACGCGACCGGTTTCCCGGCCACGCTCGCCGAGTTGCAGAGCTACGACACGGTTTTCCTCAGCAACATCGCCGCGGGCGACCTCGGAACGGAGTTGTTGAAGCTGCTTGAAAGTGCCGTGCGCGATTTTGGCGTCGGCCTCGTGTGCGTCGGCGGCGAACAGACGTATCTGGCCGGCGGCTACAAGGGCACGCCGCTGGAGACGACACTGCCGGTGAACATGGAACTCGACAGCAAGAAGGTGCTCCCGCGCGGCGCGCTGGTGATCGTCATGCACGCCACGGAGTATCCCGGCGGAAACCAGTGGGCACGCGACATCGCTTTTGCCGCGCTCGAATCGCTCGGCCGCGAGGACGAGATGGGTATCGTCTTCTGGGACGGCCGGCAGTCGGAGAAGTGGTTGTTCGAACTTTCGCGTGTCGGCGACAAGAAGGAAAAGGGCCAGTTCATCTCCGGCATGAACCCGGGCGACATGCCGGCCTTCGAGCCGCCTATGCGCATGGCGCACGATGGCCTCAAGAAATCCACCGCCAATCTCAAACACATGGTCGTCTTCAGCGACGGAGATCCGAAGGCGCCAGAAAAGCCCACGCTTGATGGCATCGTCGCCGACAGGATCACGATCAGCACCGTGATGATTGGCGGCCACACGATGCCGGACAACATGATGATGATGGCGGACGTGGGGAAGGGGAGGTTCTACGACGTGCGCTCGCCGAGCCAGTTGCCGCAGATCTTCATCAAGGAAGCCGCGGTCATTTTGCGCTCGGCGATTTTCGAGGAGCCGTTCAAGCCGCAACTCGCGGCGTCTAGCGAACTCGTGCGCGGCATCGGCGCCCTGGAATTTCCGCCGATGCTTGGCTACGTGGTGACGACCCCCAAGCCGCGCGCCGAGACACCGCTCGTCACGGCGAAGGGTGACCCGTTGCTCGCGCACTGGCAGTTCGGCCTGGGCCGCGCGGTGGCGTTCACGTCGGACGCGAAGGCGAAGTGGGCGCGTGACTGGCTGGGCTGGGCGCGCTACCGGCAATTCTGGGGACAGGTCGCGCAATGGAGCCTGCGGCGCGTGGCCGCGGCGGACTTGCAGGCGGAGGTCGCGGTCGAGAATGGCGAGGGCGCGCTGAGCGTCGAGGCGCTCGATGCGCAGGGCAACTACCGCAACTTTCTCACGCTCGACGCCGTCGTCGTCAGCCCGAAAGGCGGGCGGCAGACGGTGCGATTGCAGCAGACCGGCGCGGGGCGTTACGAGGCGAAGTTCCCGATGCGCGAAGTCGGCGCGTATCTCGTGAACCTGATGGACGTCGCCGAGGGCCAGGTGCGCGGCGTGCAAGCCGTTGGCGCGAGCATCAACTACTCGCCGGAGTTCGACACGTCGGGCGCGAACCTCAGCCTGCTCCAGCGCCTAGCCGAACTCGGCAAGGGCCACCTGCTCGACCCGAAGAAGCCGGAGGACAATCCGTTCCTGATCGACCGTCGAAAGACTTTCCGCCCGGAGGAATTGTGGGAATGGCTGCTGCGTTTTGCGGTCGTGCTCTTCGTGCTCGACGTCGGCGTGCGGCGCATCGACATCGGGCGCGAGGAGTGGGCGAAAGCGTGGCATGTGGTGCGACGCGGAGTTTTGTTCTGGCGGAAGCAACCGGTGGTCGTGAAGCAGGACGAATCACTCGCGGCGCTGTTGGCGCGGCGTGAAGCAGTGCGTGCCCAGACGCCCGTGGCAATCGCGGACGTCCGACCGGAATTGTTTCACCCCGTGCAAGCGCCCGTTGCCGCTGAACCTGTGACCGAAATTGGAGCGGGGCCGAAGAAGGAAGATAAGACTGGTGGCACCGATGCGCCGGGTGCGGCACCATCAGCGGGGACCAAGTCTACCGCGAGCCGTCTGCTCGAGGCAAAGCGTCGCGCAGGTGGCGGCAGTCCCAAGAATTGAAGAGCGATTGACTGGGCTGTCCGGCACGTTCCGGTCGCGTTTGCTGAGAGGCGGAAGAGTTGAGAGCCAAAATTCCGCGGTGGAGATGGGAAGTCGCGTTCGGAGTCGTCCCTTGGGCCCCAGTGGAATGGAATGAATTGCGGACTGGGAGCGATGATCGAGAACTTGCGAAACGCCCGTCAAGTTCGCCGCATGGGTCAACTATTTCGTAGAATGACTTCCGCGATTCACGGAGCCTCCCCGGAATGACTCCGCCGGCGTGTTGTTCACTGTGCGGGGCGAAAAGCCGATCAAGGCATTCACGTTTCCGGCCTTCACTATTGCAGTTCGAGTCGTGAAGCTTGTCGAGACTCGCTGCATCGGATCACAGCTTCTTTCAGACCGATCGAGCATCTGGCGGCGTAGGAGTGCGGCAAGAAGCTCGGATCGCGCCGGAGATTCTATCTGTTGCAGTATTGCGAAGCGGTTGCCCGCAAAGAAAAATATGTGAACACACGGGCCATCAACGTATTGACTGTGTCTCATGATTGGACTTGAATGCCCACGAGTCAGACAGAATGAAACCGCTGAAATCCGAACAGGAATTTATGAAGAACCTCGTCGCCAAGGTGCAGTCCTCCCTTCTCATCAACAAGCTTTCACTCGCCCTCGCGTTGCTGGGCGCGTGCAGTCTTTTCCCGAGCCAGCGCGCGCTGGCACACACGTGTCCGCCGAATGCCACATCGACAGGTGTCGGCATCGTGTTGACGGCCTTCCGTTCCAATAGCGTAACCCACGCGCTGACGCCGATCGGCACCGGGGTGGCCGGCGCGTGCGAGACAATTTATCTGCAGGCCGCGCTCAGCTATGTTTCCAAGGACGCTCAGGGAAACATCGTTGCGGCATTTGAAAACGGAGAGCTTGGCATTTTCAATCTGCCGACGACGTTTTCGAACAACGTCACTCCAGTCGGTGGAATCCCCGAAATTGGGCCGCCGGAGTCTGATCCCAACTGTCCGTGCAACTGCGGTGTTGTGACCAACATCATCGGTTCCCGCCTGACCCCCTATGTCGTCC
>DATDFH010000532.1:0-2042 GCA_036522715.1 Verrucomicrobiia bacterium | reverse complement strand
TGGATGGACGCGGCCTCTCCGCCTCCGACCGTTTTCAACTCCGTTTTCAACGGCTCCAGCGCGACGCGCTGCGATTGCGTCCCGCCGGCACCGACGCGGTGCTCGCCGAACTGGAGAAGGGCGCGATCAGCCTGCAGCGGGAATTTCCGAACCAACCGGAAGTCTATGGGCTGATGATGCAGGTCGCCGAGGGGGTCGACTCAAAGCGCGGCCGGACGCTGGCGAATCTCATCCTCAGCAGCACCAATGCGGGCGCCGAGATCCGCGAGCGCGCCAAATCGCTGTTCAAGAAGCTCGAACAGGAGGGGCAGCCGCTTCAACTCAGGTTCACCGCGATCGATGGCCGCGAGGTGACTGCGGACAAGCTCCGCGGCAAGGTCGTGCTGGTGGATTTTTGGGCGACGTGGTGCGCGCCGTGCGTAGCTGAACTCCCAAACGTCAAAGCCGCCTACGAGAAACTTCACGAGAAGGGGTTCGAGATCGTCGGCATCAGCCTCGACAGCTCGCGTGAAAAGCTCGACGCGTTTGTGAAGAAAGAGCAGATGCCGTGGCCTCAATACTTCGACGGCAAGGGCTGGGAAAATGCCATCAGCAGCAGCTTCAACATCCACAGCATTCCCGCGATGTGGCTCGTGGACAAAAGGGGAATCATCCGCGATGTGACCGCACGCGACAATCTCGCGGCACGAATCGAGAAGCTTCTGGCGGAGTAACGGTGCCCACGCGTGCTACGCGCGGCCGAGGAGTTCGCGGCAGAAGCGGAGGCTCGTTTCCAACTGCTCGCGCTGGAACTGGGGACTCGACGCGACATCCGGCGGCGACGGACGCGGCTTGCCGCGTCGGGCGAGTTCGAGGAATTTGGCGAACTCCTCCGGGCGGTCCTTCGGATAGGCACTCCAGAATTCATCGCGCTTGAACGGCATAAAGAACTGCCGCGCGGATATGGTTTCAAGAATCACCGGCGCGTCCGGGCACAACTCGGCAAAGCGTTGGAAATAGCGTCGCCAATCGATGCTCCCCTCGCCCATCGCCGTCCACTCGAAGGCCGCGCCCTCGGGCGTCTCCCAAACTGCCGAGTCGCGGATGCCTGTGCACAGCGCGTGCGGGCCGAGCAGCTCGAGGCTGCGCTCCGGGTTCTCCATCGCCCACGTCGCGTTGCCGGCGTCCATCGTCACGCCGACGAAATCGCGCCCGGCAGTCTCGACAAGTTCCAGCAATTCCCAGGAGCGCATATCACCCGCGTGATTTTCCACCGCGATCTTCACGCCCGCATCAAGCGCCGTGCTGCGGACGCTCTTCAGCACGCGCACCATCTCGGCCATCCGCGCCGCGATTCCACCCGTGCTGCGGCGGTCGTTTACGTTTCCCAGCACGCATCGCGCAACCGGCGAGCCAAGCGCGCGGGCGACGCGAAGGCATTGTTTCAGTTGCTCCTCCGCCGCGCCGCGCCGCGCGTCGAAGATTTCCGATGACGGACACACGCTCAACATTCCGGCATACAATGCGATCCCTTTGTCGTCCGCGCGGTGCTTCAGGTCGCGTAGAGAGTCGTCTGAGAAATTCTCATACACGTCGAGGTCCGAGAAGAGCACGACCTCGACGCCGAGCGACGCGGCGTAGTCCACCAATTGCGTCGCCTTCCAGGCTAGCGAGCGGAGCGCGTAATTGTCGAAACCGAGTTTGAGTTGAGCAGGCATCAGGTGTTGGCTGCGACTTGTCTCGGATTTTCGGCGGGCGCAGGCAAGCGGAAAAGGTTGCCCGCGAACCACGCGAACGGCGCGAAAACGGAATTCTGTCTTTCGCATCCTTCGCGTGTTTCGCGGGAACAATCCGTTGCACTTGAACGAGACCGTCGCGGCCCCCTACACTCGCGCCGTTATGCGATTCCCCTTCCTCATTCCTGCGCTCCTCCTTGCCCTCGCCGCCGACGCCTTCGCGGCCGCGCGTCTGAACGTCCTCCACATCGTCTCCGACGACTTGTGCAACCGCCTCGGCTGTTACGGCGATCCGATGGTGAAGTCGCCGAACATCGACCGGCTCGC
>DATDFH010000531.1:0-2047 GCA_036522715.1 Verrucomicrobiia bacterium | reverse complement strand
ATCATTAACGATGCGGAGGTAGCCGGCGAAGCGCGTCGCCCCCTCGGGCCGCAACTGCATCGCCTCCGCAGCCTGCGGGAATGCGCCCAGCGGCGTCTGCATCTGCACCTGGAGCGCGAACTGGTCCTTCTGCGGCTGGTTGAGCTTGATGACCAGCCGGCGTTCCTCCGCGCCCGGCGCCGGCTCGACGCTCCACGCGAGCACGTGATCGCCCGACACGCGCGTGACCTCGTCCTTGCCGCGCAGCAGCAGCGTCATGCTGTTCAACTCGCCCTGCATCACCTTGAAATCAATCAGCGCGGTCTGGCGCAGCAGGCCGGGGCTGATGTTGAACTGCGATAACATCTCCGCCGCGTAAAACAATTTGCCCTCCGCCTCCGGCCGCGCGGGCTTCCACGAAAGATTCACCGCGCCGTCTGACGGCAGGAAGCTGGTGAAGTCGGCATCCTTGCGCTCCGGCCGCGCCGCGCGCGCGAGCTTCAACTCCGTGTCCGCCGCGAGGCCGCGCAGGACGACCGGCTGCAATACGCTGGGCGCGACGCGAAAATCCACCGCGCTCCAGCCGTCCTGCTGGCGCACGGCGGCGTTGAACTTGATCTCGATCGGAAACACGCCACCGCGGTCGAACACCACGACGAACCGGTCCGGCTGGGCGCGCAGCCGCCACTTGGGATTCGGCGGCGTCTTGCCCGTTCCGGTGAGCGCCACTGTGCCCGAAAGCAAATCGAGCGTGCCGCCCTTGGAGTTTTCGACCTTCACCTTCGCGGTGAGCGTGAACGAAGCGCGGTCGTTACCAAGATCGCCGACGAGTTTGAAATCGTGGACGGTGATCGGGGGCGACGGTGCTTCGGCGGAGTGCGCCACGGGAGCGACCAAGAGTGCTGAAAGTAGAATTGAGGCGACGGTGTGTGTGTTCATAGGAGCCGTAGTGCGCATTTCGCAGATTGAATTGTTTTTCCGTGATCAAATTTCGTTGGCCGCGATCTTCGGCGGGTGAATCTGTCTCAGCCCGGGATCCGTTTGTATGGCCGATGTAAAAAGTCTGTTCGCAGTTTGTTTTGGTCAGGCTTGCGACTGCGTTACTTCCCGGCCACGCTCTTCGCTTGGCGGATCATCCACTCCAGCTTCTTCGGCCGCGCGTCGGCGCCGTAAATCTCGGGCACGCCCGACAAGTAACTCAGCAGGCGATCGGGCGTGACCTCGCCAGCGAAGGGACTCGACGCGAGCCACTCGGAGAACGCGCTGGCGCTGGCCGCAAGCCGCACCGCCGGACTCGATTGCTCCAGCGGCGCGGCGTTCCCGGTGAACGGCACCGCCCACTCGTGCTCGCGGTAATCCGCTGTGCCGGGAATCTTGAATCGCACGCGCACGGTCGCGAGCGGGCCGTCACCGTTCGGGTTCACCTCGACGGTGTAGAGCGCGTTGCCGGCTTCCTGCGCGGCGATCTCGGCGGCATCGACGGTGTTGTCGCGGAACTGTTCCTTTGTGAGCTGATGCTTCGCGTAACCGATCTGCCGCCAGCTCGTGACCCGGCGCGGATTGAACTCGACCTGCACCTTCACGTCCGACGCGGCGACCTTGAGTGCGCCCGCGAGCTGACCGGCGAATTCCGTCGCGGCTTCCTCGGGCGTGTTGATGAAACCGTAACGGCCGTCGCCGTTGCGCGAGAGCACTTCGAGCAGGTCATCGTTGAACCCCTCCCAGCCGATGCCGAAGCAATCCAGTGCGACGCCCTGCTTGCGGTGCGCCTCGACCTTCGCCTTGAGGGCATCGGGCTCGACGTTGCCGAGATTGGCTGCGCCGTCCGTGAGGAGCACGACGCGGTTCATGCCACCAGCCAGGTAATGCCGCAGTGCGGTCTGGTAGCCAAGGTTCATCGCCTCCTCAATGTTGGTTCCACCCTCCGGCGTGAGGCCGCCGAGCTGTTCGGCAATCTCGCCGGCGCGGTTGCCGGGAACAGCGTCCGCCACAAGCCGCGCCGTGCGCGCGAAGGTGATGACACTGAACCGGTCCTCTGCGCGCAACTCGCCCGCGAGCACGCGCAACG
>DATDFH010000530.1:0-12372 GCA_036522715.1 Verrucomicrobiia bacterium | reverse complement strand
ATCGAGAATTGCACGGGCTGGAAGCTTGGTTTCGCTCGCCCCGCGGCCCGCCGCCGAAATGGAAGATGGCGCTCGTCACGCTGCTGGGCGTTTTTCCCACGAGTCTGTTGCTCACTGTCACGGTGGGCGCTGCCGTCCATGCGTGGCCGCTGCCCGCGCGGTCGCTCGTCATCGCCGGCTGCATGGTGGCGCTGCTGACGTGGCTCGTGATGCCGCTGCTGACTCGCCTGCTTCATTGCTGGCTGCACAAAGAAAGAACCTGACACCTTCTTATGACAACGAACTCTGCCCCCGACATCATCCTGCATAACGGACACATCACCACGCTCGATCCGAAATATCCCGAAGCCAAAAACGTTGCGATTAAAGACGGACGCATCGTTGGCGTGGACGACGCCGAATCTTACGAGCGCGGTCCAAACACATCGGTCATTGACCTGAAAGGCCGGCGCGTCATTCCCGGACTCAACGACTCACATCTGCACGTCATCCGCGGCGGGTTGAACTACAACATGGAACTGCGCTGGGACGGCGTGCCTTCGCTGGCCGACGCGCTGCGGATGTTGAAAGAACAGGCGCAACGCACGCCGCCCGGCCAATGGGTGCGCGTGGTCGGCGGTTGGAGCGAATTTCAGTTCGCCGAACGCCGGATGCCGACGCTCGATGAAATCAACGCCGCCGCACCGGAGACGCCGGTGTTCATTTTGCATTTGTATTGTCGTGCCTTGCTGAACAAGGCGGCGCTGCGCGCGTGCGGCTACACGAAGGATACGCCGAACCCGCCCGGCGGCGAAATCCAACGCGACGGACAGGGCCATCCCACCGGCCTGCTCATTGCCCGGCCGAACGCGACGATTCTCTATTCCACACTCGCCAAAGGCCCGAAGCTGCCGCCGGAGCATCAGTTGAATTCCACGCGCCACTTCATGCGCGAACTGAACCGGCTCGGCCTCACCAGCATCATTGACGCGGGCGGCGGGTTTCAAAATTACCCGGAGGACTACGCCATCATCGAGGAGTTGCACAAGCGCGGCGAGATGACGCTGCGCATCGCCTACAATCTCTTCACACAAAAGCCGAAGCAGGAGAAGGAGGACTTCGCGCGCTGGATCAAGATGACCGGGCCGGGCCAAGGCGACGATTTCTTCCGCTGCAACGGAGCGGGCGAAATGCTCGTATTCAGCGCCGCCGACTTCGAGGATTTCCTCGAACCGCGTCCTGACCTGAACGCCACGGTTGAAAGCGAACTCAAGGAAGTCGTCGCGCCGCTCGCCGCGAACAAGTGGCCGTTCCGTCTGCACGCGACCTACGACGAAAGCATCACGCGCTTCCTGAACGTCTTCGAGGAGGTGAACCGCAACGTGCCGTTCAAGGGCCTGAACTGGTTCTTTGATCACTGCGAGACGATTTCGGATCGCAACCTCGAACGCGTGAAGGCGCTCGGTGGCGGCATCGCCATCCAACATCGGATGGCCTATCAGGGCGAATACTTCATGGAGCGATACGGCCAGCAAGCCGCCGAGTGCACGCCACCCGTGCGCCGGATGCTGGAACTCGGGCTGCCCGTCGGCGCAGGCACGGACGCGACGCGCGTGGCGAGCTACAATCCGTGGGTTTCCCTCTACTGGCTGACCACGGGCAAGACCGTCGGCGGCGTCTCGATGTATCCCGACAAGAATTGTCTCGGCCGCGAAGAAGCGCTGCGGCTCTACACGCAAGGCAGCAGTTGGTTCAGCAGCGAGAGCGGGAAGAAAGGCGCGCTCGCTCCGGGCCAACTCGCTGATCTCATCGCGCTCACTGAAGACTATTTCTCCGTGCCGGAGGACCAGATCAAAGGAATCGAATCCGTGCTCACTGTGGTCGGTGGCAGAATCGTGCATGCAACTGACGAATTTGCGCTGCTCGCGCCGCCCTCAATTCCCGTGCTGCCCGAATGGTCACCGGTCAAAGTCTTTGGCGGCTACGGCGCACCGCTCGACGTGCGCAAAGCCGCCCGCGCCGGAGTTCCGATGCCGCAGCACCAGCACAACGCGGAATGCCATGCTCACGGCTGCCATCACGCATGGCATCAACTGACGGCTGGCGTCGAAGCCGCCCGCAACCGCTACGCCGGATTCTTCGGGCTGGGCTGCGACTGCTTTGCGTTTTAGGAACAGCCGAGGTTGGAGTTCTATGCGCCCTCGCGCCTTACCTCCAATCTGATTAACTATTCCGGGTGACAGTTTCGCTGCGAAGGCGAGGGTCGGTTTTCACCCGACGCCTCCCGTCACGAACGCCATCTTCACGTCAGATACATCTGCGTAAATTGCTACGAGGGAGAGGATTGGAGGCGGGCGTCGGAATCGGACCCCAGTGGTAAAAGCTCAACAGGCGGGTCAGGGACACCCGCCTGTTCGATGGGCCTGTTCGGGATCACCAGCAAACTTCGCGGCTCGCCGTGAGCTGGGCATGTCACGCGCCTGCCGTGGTGGAGTAGGAAGATCGGCCGTGTCGCCCGGGCGGGCGCGGTGAAAGATTCAGAACTCTGACCATCCGAAGCGCATGGAATCGTCGTCTTGAGTCAACCGTGCGAGTAACGCAGCCGTCAGACAAGCGCATCAGTCCTCAAAGATGTCCCACAGCGAACACCGCAGCCGGTCCATCAGGTGCTGGATCATCCGGAGCGTGGCGTTCTGCTGCCCCTGTTCCAAGCGGAAGCACGTGGATTCGGAGACTCCGAGCCTGCGGGCGAACTGCTTGTAGTTGGCGTTGCCGCGTTTCCGGCGCAGGAACGCGCCCAGTTGCTGCTCCAGGGACTTCCGCACGGGCGGAGGATGGGCCGGGTGTTATTCCACATGTGGAATATTTGAGTTGATTCTCCGGTGCCCGGAGGTTTAAGAATCCGGCTGCTGTCACCCAATGAGCGACCGTCATTCTTCACCAGAAGTCGGCGGTGGTCGTGGCGCCTCTTCGTCACCGGCCGCCAAAGTCTTCTGGTTTCACGTTCTCCCTGACGGCACCGAAGCGGGTTCCATCGAAGAGGACGTCCTGATCCAGAAGATCAAACTTGGGGAAATCAGCCCGGACACAAAGATCTGTCTGGCCGGTTCTGAAATGTGGATTCGGGTACAGGATTGGGAACTGGCGAAGCGGTCAGCCGGGCAGAAACCGATGTCCCGAGTGAGCCCAGCTGAACCGGAGACGAAACCTGGGGGCAGCTCCATGCTGGAACATGCCCGATCCCTAGTGTGTCAAATTTCCGGGTTGGAGCCGCTGTCCGACTTCCGGCTGAGTTCCTTGTTTTCGCAGGCATTCAACTTCAGAAGCCGGGAAGAGTTGGACGGCCATTTCAATTGCGGCTGCAAGTTGACGACGCCAGGCATCGACGAAATCTCGTCAGAATGGCCGCAGCCACGGACCTTCTCTCAGGTTCTCTTCCTTGGCCTCGTTGTCCTCCTTGGCTTCCATTTTGCATTCCAGACCTTTCAAAATGCAATGATGCTTCCGGGGTTGGTGATAGTCGGGGCATTCGCGGTCCCGGTTGCGTGCGTGGTTTTCTTCTTTGAGCTGAACGTCTTGAGGAACGTGTCGGCCTATCAGGTTTTGCGGCTCATTCTCGTCGGCGGCGTGGCTTCGCTCTTGATCTCCTTGATGCTGTACAATGTCACGCACTTGACAGAGACGTTCTTGGGCGCTTCGGCGGCTGGAATTGTCGAGGAGACGGCAAAGCTCCTGGCCGCGGTTCTGATCGTGGGCAACTTCTCGAAATACCGATGGACACTGAACGGAATCCTTTTTGGTGCTGCGGTCGGAGCCGGCTTCGCAGGCTTTGAAACCGCGGGCTACATCATCCAGACTGACAGCGCGGCAGATTTCTACTGGGTTCTGGTCGAAAGAGCTGTTCTCTCGCCATTTATGCACGTCACTTGGACAGCGTGCGTAACCGGCGCCCTGTGGAGGGTAAAGGGAGAGCGCCCTTTTGCATTTGGGATGCTCGCCGAGAGAAAGTTTTACAGAGTGTTCCTGTTTGTGATGGGTCTCCACATGCTCTGGAATACGGGCTTGCTCTGGCATGTTCCGAACAGTGCGCCGGCAGCCCGAGGCGAATTGTTCCTGTGGCTGATCGCGTTTCCAGGCTCTTGGTATCTAGTTCTCACCCTGGCACAGGATGGACTGCGGCAAATTCGGGCCGCCCAGGCGACTGGCAAACCGATTGGTATGCCTGCCGGCGGCGACGCAGGAGCCCGGGCTGATGCTGGCGCAACGAATCAAAAGCCCAGTCCACTTTCGCCCACACCGTCCTCTGCGTCATCCGGATCTCGACAGACAGCCTCGGCAGCCAGGTGTGCTTCGGGCGGCAAGCCCACACCCTCCTCGCCGCCGGCGTTTCGACAGGAACCATCGCCCCACGAAGAGGCGGCGGCCAAATTCCGTTTTGCACTTCTCATGACGGCGTCAATTGCAGTCATGATAATTGCACTTGCGGTCATGGCCATGTCAGCATCGCGCTCGCGTCGAGTTGAGAGCGACAAGGGAACGACAATCACGATCAGAGGAACAGGCAGCGAAGGTCAGCCGAACTCATCAAAGGCGGCAGAGCAATTGGCGTGGGATCGAAAGAGAGAGATCAAGAGCGCAGCTCTGTCGGATCTACGAAATGCGGGATATACAGCGGGAAGAACTTGGGCTGGGACGGCAGCCAGGTTCGGCACGATTGATCTCCGCAGGGCGCCGTCAAATATCGAGTTGAACTACTTTGCACATGCGTGTTGGGTCAACGACCCAAACTACGGCGAGCTCAGTGAGAACCTGAAACAAGTTCGCCAAACCATGCGCGGTCAAGGAGAGACATATTTCGAGCCCGAATTGGAAAAGTTCTTTACCGACGGCTTTATGAGCGGAGCGGCAGAAGCATTGAAGCCTGCGATTGAACGATTCAACCGTGATCGTGCGCCGGCGTTTTGAGATCTTTGCACTCGTGGGCGAACTCATCTGCAGAACTTACAGTGGTGGATCACCTGGATGGTCCAAGGCGATTGATGCACGCCGGGGCCGTGCCCTTCCAGACAGTGGCTCCTAGCTGCAATGAACAACGTTTCTGCGCTATAAGATCATGACGGAACCCTTCATTTTTGTCCGGACGCCGGACGTCTGACGAGGGGTTTCATCCACGCGGTCATTCCTTCAGAAGACTTATGAAAAACAGCGTGGTTGATTCTGTCGTTCTTGCTCGATCTCGGTCTTGCGGCTCCCAGCCAGTTGCAGGCCCTGCGTTTCGGCGACGTGGTTTATGCGGACAGCCGGGATGCCGGTTTCCCGGCAACCACCGCGGAGACAACTCGCCATCCTGTGCCATGAGCCTGTGAGCAGCCTTCGTTCTCCTCCCTGTCGTCAATACGGCGGCAGTTCCCAAAACAACAACAACAACAACATCAAACGCATCCTATGAACACCAAACTGTGCAAAAGCCTCATCGTCATCCTCGTTGCCATCGCCGCCATCGCCACCCTCTGCAGCGTCGGCGCCCCGGCACCGGCCAAAGCTGCTCCCCAGCAGCTTGCTCCGGCCCGTCATGAGGTGGTTCTCCTTCAGTGTGAGTTCACCGGCTCGTTTCACCAGGACGATCTCAAGTACCACAACGAGGGCGCATTCGTCATCAACTCGTCGTCTTCGGCTGGGGCACCGCAGATCCCCAACTATCCCGATGGTCATCTGCTGGCGGCGGAGACGATCGCCGAGCTGATCAGCGCCGGTTACGAGCTTCAGCGGCCGATCGATCCCAACGGCCGGGTCTTCGTGCTGGTGAAGTAAGTCAGGCGCCGGGCAGCGTGGCTGCCACGAAGACGTGCGAGCTGCCGGTGATGGTCAGCGGTCCCAACGTTGCGGACGGTGAGTAATCCTCATTCGTCGATACTTCAGCGCAGGCATCGGTGATGAACACCTTGGCGTTCACCGGCGGCAGCGTGTGGTGACAGCCACCAGCCTGTCGGCCTCCAGCCATCCTTCCCACTCGCTCGTCGGCCAGCGGTCTCCGCGCGGCCGATGAATCGTCCCACGGAGAAAACGTCCCATGCCCCGCCCCCGACACTACTCCCCGGCGATTGACCGTTTCCTCGTGTCCGTCCTCTATCACGAAGCCCGGCGACAGAACATCCCAATGACCCGGCTGGCCAACGGGATCCTGAAACGTTCGCTGCACGGCTCCGCGGGCTGGAAGACGGCCGAGGAACAACGTCAGTTGCCCAAGAAACCCATCCCCTGCACCACGCAGTAAGCCCCCAAGCACAACCCCGACGCAGCCGCCCGGTTCACCAAGACGAACCGGGCGGTTTCGTTTCAACCAAGAGAAAGGAACACCCATGGCCATCGTACTCGAAGCCAACTACAGCAAGAAGATCGGTCTTCCCGGCTACTCCTCGCACCAGTACCTGCTCACCGTCCGCACCGAACTGTCGGACCTGGGACAGGTGGAGGCCGAGAGCCGGCGCCTCTATGGACTGCTTCAATCCGCCGTGGACAACGAACTCCAGCAGGCCGGCTGGCTGCCCAACGGCAACGGTCACCACGGCAGCGACCGCCACAAGCCGAAGGACGAATTGTGGCAGTGCAGTCCCAAGCAGAAGGACCTCATCCTGAAAATTGTCGAGGAGAACAAGATCGACAAGAACGACGTGGAGAAACTGGCCGCCGATCGTTTTGGCAAGGGCGTGAAGCTGCTCAACAAGCTCGAAGCCTCCGGGCTGATCGAGGAGTTGTTCGAGAAGTATCCGCGCCAGAACCGCAACGGGCGGCAGAACACTCCCCAACCCGCCCGATGAACGCCACCGCTGAACGTGCCGGGGCCGGGTCCACTCCCGGCCTCGATGAACTCCAAAAAACCATCAGCGCCAGCCGGTTGAACACGTGGCTCTCGTGCCGGCTGAAGTTCTACTTCAAGTACGTGGCCCGCCTCACCAAGCCGCGGACCGGCGCGCTCTACGTCGGCCACGCGGTGCATGGCGTGCTCAAGCTCTGGAACCGGGCCCGGTGGCGAAGGGAACCGTTCACCACCGAGAGCCTCAAGGCGCAGTTCGAAAAGCTGTGGCGGGACGACCAGAAGAAGGAGGCCATCCGGTGGCAGGTGGACGAGGAACCCGAGGAACGTACGACCGCCTGGTCGCTTCTGGACCTGTACCTGCGCGAGACCCCGATCCCGGCGGACGAGATGCCCGAGGGTGTCGAGGTCAGCGTGGAGGCGGACCTGGCCCGGCACGGCCTGCCCCGGTTGGTGGGCATCCTCGACCTGGTGCGCAGCGGCGGCCGGATCATCGACTTCAAGACCGTGGGCCAGACGCCCAACGAGGAGAAGGCGGTGCACACCAACGAGGTGCAGCTCTCCGGCTACGCGGTCTTGTACCGGGAAGCGACCGGCAGGAAGGAGGGTGGGCGTGAACTGCATCAACTGGTCAAGCTCAAGACGCCCAAGCTCATCATCACGCCGCAGGGACCGATGAGTGACCAACAGCAGACCCGGCTGTTCCGGCAGATCGACTCGTATGTCGGCGGCGTGGCGCGGCAGGACTTTGTGCCTTCGCCCGGACTGCAATGTTCTGCGTGCCCGTACTTCAACGAGTGCCGGCGATGGAGCTAAGCGGCCAACCCAAACCAACAACCCGGAGCCGGATGCCTTCACGGGTGCCCGGCTCTTCTTCATTTCAAACCCCATCAAGACAACATGACCGATCTCATCGACGAACTGCTGGCGGTGTTGAAGCCGGCGATCAAGAGCCGCCGGTCGGCTCGCCAGGCACTGGAAAAATATTGGGCCGACAAGATCGCGCTCGTCTGGACCACGGTGGATGTTCACCGCGCCGCCAACGAAAAGGAGACCGTGCTCAGCGAAACCGAGGCACGCGAACTCTTGATCGAACTGCATACGCACTACAACCCGCAGTACGGAATCCAGTGGCGCGATCTTTCCGAACTCATCCTGAATAGCGGGAAGGGCCGGGACATGAAGAAACAGGAGCTCCACCGGTTCCTGCATCGCAACGTGCTGGCCATCGAGCCCCCGTTGAAGAGGTAGCCCGCCGGACCAACCCCAAAACCTGACAACCGGCCAGTCATCACACGGTGGCTGGCCGGCGCTTCGTTTTCCACCCAACCCACAACCCACAAAAAACGCACTACCCATGAACACATTGATCGAACAACCGCAGAGCAAATCCGTGAGCCTCTACTTTCGCGAAGGCTCTTCTGACAAGGAATACCACGTGAGCCTTGAACCCGGCGGCGACGGTTTCGTGGTGAACTTCGCCTACGGCCGTCGTGGCTCGACTTTGCAAACCGGCACGAAGACCAACAGCCCGGTCGATTACGACGAGGCCGTGAAGATCTTCGAGAAGCTGGTCAACGAGAAGATGGCCAAGGGTTACACCGAAGGTCCCAACGGCACACCGTACGCACACACCGGGAACGCGGAGCGTGTCTCCGGTCTGTTGCCGCAACTGCTCAACGCGATCGACGAGGAACAGGCGGCGCGGCTCATCAGCGACCCGAAGTGGTGTCTGCAGGAGAAGAAGAACGGCCGGCGGCTCCTGCTGCGTACGGAGAGCGGCCTCGTCGAAGGCATCAACCGCAAAGGGCTGGTGATCGCCCTGCCGCAGAGCATTGTGCACAGCGCCGCAGAAATCCCCGGTTACTTCACCCTCGACGGCGAGGGCATCGGCGAACGGCTGCACGTCTTCGACCTGTTGATCCTCAACGGCGAGGACCTCCGCCCGCTCTCGTACCGCCAGCGTTACACCGCGCTCTTGAACCTCGTCGCCGGCGGCCTGCCCAAACACATCCAGGTGGTGCCGGCGTTCTCTGATCCGATGGACAAGGCGGCGTGGCTCCGGACGTTCAAGCAACGGAAGGCCGAAGGGATCGTGCTCAAACACCTCGATGCACCGTACACCGCCGGCCGGCCGAACAGTGGTGGCACGCAGCTCAAGTACAAGTTCTGTGCCACGCTCTCGGGCGTGGTGGCGAAGGTCAACGCCCGGCGCAGCGTGCAACTGCGGCTGCTCAATCACGAGGGCTGGATCCCGGTCGGCAATGTCACCATCCCGCCCAACCAGCGGATCCCGAAGGTCGGCGCCGTGGTCGAGGTCCGTTACCTCTACGCCTACCCGGACGGCTCGTTGTACCAACCCGTGTATCTGGGCGAGCGTACGGACATCGTGGCGGAGGAGTGCGTGATGTCGCAGCTCAAGTTCAAGCCGGACAACACGGACGAGGAGGAATCGTGAGCATCGAGATCAAGACGCCGCTGCTCAACCGTTCGAAGGTGAAAATGTTCGCGCTGACGATGGCGGCCGGTCGCGCCCACAGGTTCACCCGGGTCGGCGGTGCATTCTTCCTCAAGTGCGAGGCGAACCTCAAGGAGTTCGTCCGCGGTTACGTCGGCCGCCTGCCATCGAAGGGGAAAACCATCCTCTAAAGAACAACAGCCTCGAAGCGGATCTTTTCCCGGTCCGCTTCAACATCCCCAAAACCACAACCCAGCCCGTCGGCCCTGCCATCCTCTGGCGGGGCTGACGGGCTTTCACTTCAACCAAAAGCAAATCATGAATCCAGTCATTGAACTGCCCGTGCCCGCACTCAAGACCGCGCTGGCCGGACTCGGCAAGGTCGTCAACAAATCCTCCAGCCTGCCCGTGCTGCAAAACATCCGCATCAGCCGGACCCGGGACGGGACCGTCACCTTGCAGGGCACCGACCTCGACGTGTTCGCAACGTATCAAGCGAGCGAACCGCTACCCGGCGCGGCCAGTGACTTCCTCGTTCCCTTCGAGCCGCTCAACCGGGCGGTGAAGGGCAGCGTCGAAGCGTTGCAGCTCCAGCCCGAGGGCAGGAACAGGGTCCGCCTGAAAACCTTCATCGGCTCGACGCCGTTGGAACAGTCCCTGGAGTCCCTGCCGGTGAACGAGTACCCGTCCGTGCCCCGGTTCGCCCTTCCACCGGTGCCGGTGGACGAAACCTTCCGCGATGTCCTGCGCCAGGCGCTGGACTGTTGCAGCAGCGATTGCTCGCGGCCGGTCCTCCAAAACGTCTGTCTCGACGTCACCGAGCGAAAGAACCACTACATCGTCGCCACCGACGGATCGCATCTGTTCTGCGCCAACTCGTTCGCGTTCGATCTGACCCAGTGCGTTCTCATTCCGGACCAGCGTTTCCTGCGCTGGACCGGTTTCATGGAGGACGGCCGGGGCGAGTTGTTCGTGAAGCCGAAGGCGAAGAAGGAGGACGCGTGGTTGCAGCTCAAATCCGGTCGGTGGTGGTTCATCGCGAAACAGGCGGACCTGGAGTATCCGAAGTGGCGCGAGCCCCTGCCGGAGGAAAACAGCCGGCGTACCCTGGTCACACTGTCCAACCCGGCCATCGACACGTTGCTTGCGGGTGTGCCGAAGCTGCCCGGTCGTGATCTGCAAAACGAGCCGGTCATGCTGGAGGCGGCGGGCGACACCTTGAAGGTGAAGGCCCGCGGCCGGGACGCGAAGGAGTGGACCATCCTGCCGGTCGGTGGCGTCGTCGTGACGGGACGGCCGGTGAGCGTCCGGCTCAATCGCGAGTATCTGCTCAAGGCGCTGCGCTTTGGGTTCAACTCGGTGTTCCTCCTCGACGAAGTCTCGCCACTGGACTTCAGAAACAATGGCCGGCGGATGATCGTCATGCCGCTCCGTCCCGATGCGCCACCGAAGGTCGTGGAGGCACCGAAGACCACGCCGCCCGCCACTGTTGCCAGCCCTCAACCACAAACCCCGTCTCAGCCGAAGGCTGAGGCACAACCCGAAAGGACCACCATGCCCAGAACATCGCAACCGCCCGTGCCCGCGCCCGGACCGGCCGAACCGAACGGAACCTCGACGCCGCTCGCGGCCTCCATGAAAAAACTCGAAGGTTTGCGCGACGGTCTCAGGAACGTCGTGCGCGAACTCGGTGAGGCCGCGGAACTCCTGAAGACCGCCGACAAGGAAAACCGGGCGAGCGCCCGCGAAGTGGAAGCCGTGCGCGAAAAACTGCGCAAGATCCAGAACGTGACGATCTGATTCGTTGCGTTGTCACCCACGGGGGCCGGACATCCAAGGTCCGGCTCCCGTTTCACTCCTCAACCAAAGGATTGCCCATGAATGATTCCTCGAAGCCAAAAAACCTCACACCTGCCTCGCCCGGCCCAGGCGAAACGTCCGACTCGCCGGCACAACCACCGTCGGCGGCAACGTCGAATACGCCGCCCGGCCGGCCCACTCCGCGGCGCCGGACCCGGCTGCGGCGCAACGCGCAGCGTCCGGTCTCCACCGAGCTCCCTCAAGCAACCCGTCGTTCGTGGGAGAAGGTCAAACGGCACGTCGAAGCCGCGCTTCGAAAACTGGACCGGCCCGCCCTCAAGGAGGCGCTCGTCGCCGGCGGCATCGCCCTCGCGGCGGCCCTCGCGATCATCGCCCTGTGCAAGTTCGTACCAGTCGTTGTCGCGCTGCTGGTGGTGCTGGGGCTGGGGCTCCTGCTCCGGTTCTGGCAGGAACTCTGTCGCTTGCTCGGACTCAACTGAACCCGGCCTGCGGCCATTGCTGCCCGGCCCTGCCGCCGGTCCACCACTGGGGGCAGGGCTTTCGGGCCGCTCCAACCGTTGGCGGTTCCAACCACCAGGTCGAAACGCCCACGGGGCGTCTGTGCGTAAAGCGCGCACACTGATGAGACTCCACTCTCGCAGCCAATCCAAACCACAGAAAGGCAGGTACAGCAGCATGAAAAACATCACGGTCAAATACGGCGTCGACAGCATCACCAAGCAGGTCGAGGACGAGTTCACGTTCGGCGACCTGCAGGAGAACGATTCCTTCCAGGCCGCGCTCGGGTTCGGCGACCGGACCAAGGCGCTGGTCGAGGGGATCGAACAGGACCGCAGCACGGTGATTCCGGCCGGCGCCACGGTGCGTCTGGAAACCGCCGCCAACACCAAAGCCTGAAGCAACCACCCAACCGTCAAGGCCCGCCTCCCTCACCGGAGGCGGGCCTTCCTCTTTCACCTTATGGAAACCACCGAAATCATCCTCCGCGACAACGGAACCCTGACCCAGCGGATCATCCGCGAACGCAACCTGGACGCCGAACAGGCGGTGCTGGACGCGTTGACCGACGGCGTGACCCGGAACGTTCGCAACGCGTTATCGCTCCCGGACTGGGGCCTGGTTCACGCCAGTGTCGGTTTGAACGACACGATCTGGTCGGTGGCCATCGATCAGGTCCCGCTGCACGCCCGGTTCCGGCTGGTCAACGGCGTGCTCGTGCCGGTGTTCGCATCGGCGACCGAGATCGAGATGCCATTGGTCTGGCGCGCACCCAAGGAAATGCGCCTGGCCTTCGTGGTCC
>DATDFH010000529.1:0-8299 GCA_036522715.1 Verrucomicrobiia bacterium | reverse complement strand
GAGAACTCTTGCCGCATCAGCATTGATGACAGCTCTCAGTTCGCCAGTGCCCTCATGCTTTGCGCGAAAGTGAGTGGATGGAACGTGGAGGTCGTCGGGAACAACGCGGATGAGTCCCCGTACGTCACGATGACCTCGGAGCTTTGCAAAGTATTTCCTGCGAATGGCGGCGAGTTTCAAATCGAACCGGACGCATCAAGCGCAAGCTACTTTCACGCGGCAAACGCCGTCGCGCCGTCAAAGAATCTTCCCCCCACGCCGATTGAATCGGGCTTTCTCGTCGGCGTAGTTCCGAGCGAGGTGGTGCAATACTCAACCATCGAAATTGCGCACCAACCGAAGTCAGGATGGCAAGTTGACGAACGCTATCCTCAAATCTCGCTTTACCTCGAGAAGTCGGAGGTATCGCGACAGCGGGATTTGGGAGACAGCATCATGACCGCGATCGTGCTCGCCCCGATTACGGCATGGTCATTTCCCCCAGGGAATCAGATTCGGTTCACCGACTTAGCTCGCCTTCGTGTGCAAGAATGTGAGCGAGTCATTGCGCTTCGAACAGAATTGACCAAGTGCGGAGCGAAGGTATTTGAGGAGGGAGATACGTTGACAGTTCATGCGTCGAGACCCCACGGCGCTGAGATCGAGACCTACAACGACCATCGCATGGCGATGTGCTTCGCGGTGCTCGGGTTGAAGGTGCCGGGCATCAAAATTCGCAACCCGGCGTGCGTGAAGAAGACGTTCCCGAACTTTTTCCAGAAACTCGCCGCGCCGCCGCCGAACGGGCTGGGCGTGGAGATTCGCGACGGGCGGACGGGCCGGAAGTTGGGAACGGATGAGTTGTTCGCAGAGTGAGGGTCAGGTTTTCAGGTTGTCAGCTTATCAGGTGCTCGTGACACTGGCGCGCGCACACTTAAAAACTTTTTGACCTGAAAACCGGATAACCTTGAACCCGCCCATCATCATCGCCATCGACGGCCCGAGCGCCAGCGGCAAAGGCTCGACCTCGCGCGCGCTGGCGCAGCGGCTGGATTTCCTGCACGTGGACACCGGCGCGATGTACCGCGCGCTGACGTGGCATTGCCAGCGGCTGGGCATCGTGCCGACCGATCTCGATGCGAAGGAGTTGTCCAATCCCGAAGCGGTGGCGCACGTGTGCCACTCGTGGGCGGTGAAACTGGTCGAGGTCGAGCATCACCTGCGCGTGGAAGTGGACGGGTATCAGCCGGCGGACGAATTGCGCACGGACGTGGTGGCGGGCAAGGTGGCGTTGGTGTCGCACGTGCCGGCGGTGCGGATGTGGATGCTCCAGTTCCAGCGCGGCTGCGCGCGCTTCGGCGACCTGGTGATGGAGGGCCGCGACATCGGCACGCGGATTTTTCCGGAGACGCCGTTCAAGTTCTACCTCCACGCGCGGCCCGAGGTGCGCGAGCGGCGCGGCACGCACGTGGGCCACGGCGGCGGCGTGTCGGACCGGGACAAGATCGACGCGGACCTGAATTTCGCGGCGAAGGATGCGGTGTTGATTGATACGTCGGAACAGAAGGTGGCGGAGACGGTGGACGTGATTGTGGCGGAGTTGAAGAAGAAGGCGCCGACACTCTTTTGAAGCGCGAGGGGGATTTTTCCCGCAAGACACGCGAAACCCTGGAAAGCAGAATTTTATTTTGCGTGGTTCGTGTGATTCGCGGGGAACCTACGGCGGTTTTGCTTGAGCTTTGCAGGTTGAACTTGGAGCTTTTGCCCCAGCATGGAATTGGAACACGGCAAGACGCACGTCGTCGTCGCCATTGATGGCCCCGGGGCCAGCGGCAAGAGCAGCACGGCGCGCGCGCTGGCCAAGGCGCTGGGGTTTCTCTACGTCGATACCGGCGCGATGTACCGGACGCTGGCGTGGCATTGCCTGCGCAAGAAGGTGAGTCTGGACAACCCACGCGCCATCGCATCGGCGTGCCAGCGTTGGAAGACGGCGCTCGAAAATGTCGGCGGCCAGGTGCGATTGCTCGTGGACGGCAACGATCCCGGCGACGAAATCCGCGCGCAGGAAGTGGGCGCGGCGGCATCGAAGGTGGCCGTGGTGCCGGCGGTGCGGCGCTGGATGCGCAGGACGCAGCGCGATTGCCGGCGGTTCGGCAACCTAGTGATGGAGGGGCGCGACATCGGGACGAACGTTTTCCCGGAAACGGATTTCAAATTCTTTCTTGATGCGCCTTTGGAGGAGCGCGCGCGAAGGCGGGCGGCGGAGGGAGTTTCGGAAAACCTGCGCGAGCGCGATCATCGTGACAGCCAGCGGGCGGCGGCGCCGTTGATGGTTCCGCTGGGGGCGAAGGTGATCGATAACACCGGGCTGACGGTGGAGCAGACGGCGGCGTTGATTGTGGCAGAGGTCAAACGGCGGGAGGCAGCGGCGCGTTAGGTCGCCTCGTCGGTCGGCCGCGGGATGGGCCGGCAAAAAAGGAACCGGGCCCATCCGGCAGGGGGTGCCAGTGGGCCCGGGGAAGTTTCGTTAGAATGTCACGCAGTGGGCTATCGAGGGAACTCGACTCGAACCCGTAACCAATCCGAGCCGAAATCTGCTGGGCAATCAAAGAACAATTGCAACTTTGCCCGAAATCGTGTGCTAGCCTGCAACCATTCTGCCTGCGGATGGAGAAGTGTCAAGCGTCGGCACAAAGTTTTTCCGAAAGTAGTGGAGACGCGAATCCGCATCATTAGGGACGGGTTCGATGATCTACCCGCCGTCAAAGAGGACGCGCCGCGAGTCAGGTGAAGGTTTGGATGGCGGACCGGGTTGGGAGATTTCTGCCCGCGGCGGCACGGAAAATTTTTCAGCGAAATATTTTCACCGATTTCCAAATTCCTGTTTACAGCCCGAAGTCGGTTGTTAGTATCGCCTCCTCGCGCGATGAAAAAAATCGAGGCCATCATCAAACCGTTCAAGCTCGAAGACGTGAAGGAAGCGCTCACCAGCATCGGCGTCGAAGGCATGACGGTTTCCGAGGTCAAGGGGTTCGGCCGCCAGAAGGGGCACACGGAGATTTATCGCGGGAGCGAATACACGGTGGATTTCCTGCCGAAGATCAAGCTCGACCTCGTAGTCTCCGACGCGGAGGCGAATGCAGTGGTGGAGGCGATCGTGAAGGCGGCCAAGACGGGAAAGATCGGTGATGGGAAAGTTTTCGTCCTGCCAGTGGAGAGCGCGGTGCGCATCCGCACGGAAGAAAAAGGCGATCAGGCTATTTGATTGAGTCAATCCCCCCGCGGATTTCGCGAGGGGATTTTTGTCGTTAAAAACCCAACCAGAACAAATCGGAAGAGAACACAGACGAATGAGCACCCCCAAGCAAGTATTGGAAATGGCCAAGAAGAACGGCGCGAAGATGGTCGACGTGAAGTTTGTCGACACCTTCGGCACCTGGCAGCACTTCTCCTGTCCCATCGGCGAACTGACCGAGGAGGTCTTTGCCGACGGCTTCGGCTTTGACGGCTCCTCCATCCGCGGCTGGAAATCCATCGAGGCCTCCGACATGCTCGCCATGCCCGATCCCGACTCGGCCTTCATCGATCCGTTCTGCGCCGTGCCCACCCTCTCGGTCACCTGCACCATCGCCGAGACCGGCACCAAGGAAGCCTACAACCGCGACCCCCGCGGCATCGCCCAGCGCGGCGAGAAATATCTGAAGTCCACCGGCCTCGCCGACACCGCCGTCTTCGGCCCGGAAGCCGAGTTCTTCATCTTCGACGACGTGCGCTTCGACCACAAAAGCAACGGCTGCTTCTACTCCATCGACAGCGAGGAGGCCGTCTGGAACACCGGCCGCGACGAGATGCCCAACCTCGGCAACAAGATCCGCCACAAGGAAGGCTACTTCCCCGTCGCCCCGGTCGATACCCAGCAGGACATCCGCACCGAGATGTGTCTGGTGATGGAATCACTCGGCATCCAGATCGAGCGCCAGCACCACGAGGTCGCCACCGCCGGCCAGGCGGAGATCGACTTCCGCTTCAACACGCTGGTCAAGACCGCCGACACGATGATGCTCTACAAGTACGTCATCAAGAACGTGGCCAAGAAGCACGGCAAGACGGTGACCTTCATGCCCAAGCCCCTCTTCGGCGACAACGGCTCCGGCATGCACACGCACCAGTCGTTGTGGAACAAGGGCAAGCCGCTCTTCGCCGGCAACAAGTACGCCGGCCTCTCGCAGATGGCGCTCTACTACATCGGCGGCATCTTGAAACACGCCAAGGCGCTGGCCGGCATCTGCAACCCAACCACCAACTCCTACAAACGGCTGGTGCCGGGCTATGAAGCGCCAGTGAATCTCGCCTACTCCGCGCGCAACCGCTCGGCGGCCATCCGCATCCCGACCTTCAGCGAGTCGCCGAAGGCCAAGCGCATCGAGTATCGCCCGCCCGATCCCGCCGCCAATCCGTACCTCTGCTACACCGCGTTGCTGATGGCCGGACTCGATGGCGTGCTCAACAAGATCGACCCCGGCGAGCCGATGGACAAGAACCTCTACGAGTTGCCGCCCGAGGAACACGCGAAGATCCCGCAGATGCCCGGCAGCCTGGAGGAATCGCTCAACCACCTGGAGGGCGACCACAAGTTCCTGTTGAAGGGTGACGTGTTCACGGCGGACTTCATCGAGATGTGGATCACCCACAAGCGCAAGGAACATGACGCGATCCGCCTGCGCCCCCATCCCTACGAGTTCTTCATGTATTACGACGTGTAAGTATCGAGTTGTTCACAGGGCACCCCTTTCGCGGGGTGCCCTTTTTTAGCGACCAAAACGAAAAATCGAGCGATCCAGAGCCGAAAACGTGAGTGTGGATAACTCGTGAATAACAAAAAATATGTTTCCCTCGTCAGACTTGGCCGCATTGACTAAACGAGTCCTGCCTCATTCGAAGCGTGGTTGTTGTCCAGCGGTGCGGAGCCTTCGAGGGCAGGTATTCGACCTCTGGTTGAATCGTAAACATTTGATTTTAAGATAGTTGTGAAAGTTTTTCAACCGGCGTGTGCCGGTGGCGAATTGATTTTGAATCCGGGCTGAACCTGGAGTCGGTCAAGCGATTACTGCAATGACGGACGAAAGCAGTGTGACAACGGTGAAACACGGCCCCGTGAATAAAGCCGTGAAAAATGCTTTTCTTGGCGAGGTAATGGCAATGCAGGCTGGCATCGAAAAAATCTGGGGTTCTGCGCTGGAAATGCTCCGGTCGATCCTCAAGCCGGACATCTATCATCTCTGGTTCGCGCCGATCCGCGTGGTCGCGGTGGCGGGTGACGTCGTCACGCTCGAGGTGGCGAATGACTTCTGCGAAGTGTGGCTCAAGGAGAACTACCTCGGTCTCCTGCAGGACGCGCTGACCCACGCGGCGGGCCAGCCGATGAAAATCCGGTTTCAAATCTCGGCCGTGAAAGTGGTGGACGCTCCGTCCGCGCCGCTCACGGGCAAGCCGAGAGGCCGGGTGGCCGACACTGCGGACGAACCCGATCGCGCGAACCTCCGTGAGGCCCAGTTCAACCCGAAGAACACCTTCGAGACATTCGTGGTTGGGACGAACAATAATTTCGCGCACGCCGCGGCACTGGCCGTCGCCCAGACACCGGGCAAGACTTACAACCCGCTCTTTCTCTACGGCGGCGTCGGTTTGGGCAAAACCCACCTGCTCCACGCCATCGGCCAGTACGTGGCGAGCCACAAGAAGGGCGCACGGGTGGCTTACCTCTCTTCGGAAAAATTCACGAACGAATACATCGACGCGATCCAGAACAACGGCCTCGTCCGCTTCCGCAAGAAGTACCGCCAGACCGACGTTCTCCTGATCGATGACATCCAGTTCCTCGCGGGCAAGGAGCGCATTCAGGAGGAGTTCTTCCACACCTTCAACACGCTGCACGAGGGGCACAAGCAGATCGTCGTCACGTGCGACCGTCCCGCCAGTGAGATCCAGAATCTGGAACAACGGCTCGTGTCGCGTTTCGAGTGGGGCTTGGTGACCGACATGCAGCCGCCCGATGTGGAGACCCGGCTCGCGATCCTGCGCAAAAAGGAGGCGGCCCTCGGCATCAAGCTGCCCGAAGACGTGATGAATTTCCTCGCCACCCGCATCCGCGCCAACATCCGCCGGCTCGAGGGCGCGTTGATTCGCGTCGCGTCCTACGCGTCGCTCACGGGCAGGAAGCTCACGGTCGAAACCGCGGAAGGTCTGCTCCGCGAAATCCTCCATGAGGAAGGCCGCGTCACCATCACGATCGATTCGATCCAGAAACGCGTCGCCGAGCACTTCGACATCCGGCTGGCCGACATGACCAGCAAGCGTCGCCCGGAGAACATCGCGTTTCCGCGCCAGATCGCGATGTTTCTGGCCCGGCAGATGACCGAGAGTTCTCTCAGCACGATTGGTGAATCCTTTGGCGGGCGCGATCACGGCACGGTGCTGCACGCCTGCCGGCTGGTGAAGGACCGCATGGAAGTGGACGCCAATGTCCGCCAGGTGGTCCACTACCTCGAAGCCCAGTTGCAACGTTGAACTTTCCGGCGGCCCGCGCGGCCTCCAAATATTCCCGCATGGCTGTCATTGAGGTCGAGCGGCTGACCAAGACCTACACCACGCAAAAAAAGCAGCCCGGCCTCGCGGGCGCGATCAAGGGCCTGTTCCACCGCGAGAAGCAGTTCGTTCACGCAGTAAAGGAAGTGGGATTTCGGATCGAGGAAGGTGAGCTCGTGGGTTTTCTCGGACCAAACGGCGCTGGCAAGACCACGACGCTCAAGATGCTCGCCGGGCTGCTTTACCCGACCAGCGGCGCGGCGCGCGTGCTCGGTTACGTACCGTGGGAACGGCGGGACGGTTACCGCCGCCAATTCGCGCTGCTCCTCGGTCAGAAGAACCAGCTTTGGTGGGACTTGCCCGCGCGTGAGTCGCTCGAACTCAACGCCAAAATTTACGGAATCGCCCGCGACTCGTTCCAGCGGACTGTGGACGAACTGACCGACCTGCTCAAAGTCCGCGACAAACTCAACGTCATGGTCCGCGAACTTTCCCTGGGCGAGCGGATGAAGATGGAACTGATCGCCGCGCTGCTCCATCAACCCAAGGTGCTGTTCCTCGACGAGCCGACCATCGGACTCGACGTCGTTTCCCAGAAAACAGTGCGCGAGTTCCTGCGGCACCACAACACGGCGCGCAAGACCACGATCCTCCTCACCAGCCACTACATGGCTGACATCCAGGAGTTGTGCCGCCGCGTGATCATCATTGATCACGGCACGATCTTCTTCGACGGGCAGTTGACCGAAATCCTCGATCGTTTCGCGGACTCCAAGCTGATCACGATCCAATTCGCCGGCGTGGAGTGTTCCGAGGAAAAATTGCGCCACTACGGAGAGTTGGTGGAACGCGATGCGGTCAGTGCCACCTTGCGGGTGAAACGTGGCCAGGTCGTTCCCGTGTGCAAGACGCTGCTCGACGAAATGCCGATTCGCGACATCGACATCCAGGAAGTCCCGATCGAGGAGATCGTCCGCAAGATATTCGCGCGATGAGCGCGATGGGCTGCTGCGAATCAGAAGGAGATTCGCGGTGCCTTCGCGACCGTGGCTTGCGCGCACTTGCCGCCAGCCTGAGCCGTCACGAGAGCCGGATCGGCCTTTGCCGTGGCCGAAGGCTCCTTCAGATGTGCCGCTTCGCGTTCCAACTGCTCCCAGCGTTGCAGCCACGCGGACGAACCGCCTTCCGCAGCCATCTGCGCGCAAACCCGCGAGAGGAAGACAGGCACCGCACTGACCCGCGGGTGCAGCCGCGCCGCTTCGAGCAACTCGTGCCACGCGTCGAAGGCGCCCTGCGCGTTGACGAGACTGAACGCCAGGCAAAGCCAGCTGCTGGGTTTCTCGGGCGCGATGCGCACCAGCGTGCGGGCGAGGTAGAGGGCGAGCTGCCAGTTGTTCGTCTTGGCGCAGATTTTCCAGCGCAGGATCACGACCTCGGGTTGCGCCAGGGTTTTGAAAGTTGCCTTGTCCAGTTCCAACGCGGCATCCGCCGGCGCGCCCAATTCAAGCCAGCCCATCGCGGCGTTCACATGATGGACGTCCGGAAACGTGATTTCACACGCAACGACAGGCTGTTGAACCGCGCCAAGCATGTCCTGACGATGCGCGGCGACCGGGCGGGCCTCAAGGTGAAACCGTCACGGAACAGGACATCTCTGTCCTCATTTGTGACAAATGAGAAGGCCCGGCCGAAGGGTGAACGGCGAATTGCCTAAAGGCCCCGCACAAACCGCCCC
>DATDFH010000528.1:0-9926 GCA_036522715.1 Verrucomicrobiia bacterium | reverse complement strand
AGCAACGCAGACGGATCAAGTTTCCCCGCGGCGCGCGCGGCATCGACGAAGAGCATTTGTCGCCAGCCGGGATCGCCGTTCGCGCGCGCGAACTCCAGCGCGGTGCTCAAGCGCTCCTCCAAATGTTGCTGTGCATCGATCCATCGGGCGACGTCAGCGCGCGAAGGCTGCCGCCAAAATCCGATGAGGAACCCGACGAACGCGCTCGCAACACTCAAGCCCGCGGCGATGCCCAGCATGAGGATCGGGAGCGGAAGAAGTTTGTAGAGCGCGAGACCGGCGAGCCACAGTCCCACGCCGACGAGAAGGCCGCGCCACAAGCCGCCCCAGCCGTGTTGCCAGCGGAGCCGGCGCGCGGCCCGGTCCAGGACGGATTCGATGGCCTGGAGTTCGCTCATGGCTGTGGTGAAGGTGCGATGGGCGCCGTGGTTTTGCCAGACGATTCTGCGCGAGGTCCACTCGACGCGGAACTTCTCAGCGGAAGATTGAATCCCGCGCCCTATCCTGCTCTAACTCTCCGTCATGGCGAAAGCTCACGAATACAAATTCTGTTTCGGCCCCTGGAATCTCAGCGAAGGTCAGGACCCCTACGGCCCGCCCACGCGCACGACGAAGCCCTTCGACTGGAAACTCGCGCAGCTCAAGAAGCACGGCTTCGAGGCGATGATGTTTCACGACGACGACACGGTGCCGGACATCGACAGCAAATCCGAGGCACAAATCCGGCGAGAGACGAAGGACCTCAAGCGGCGCCTCGGCGACCACGGCATCGCTGCCGAGATGGTCGCGCCGCGCCTGTGGTTCGCGCCGCAAACCATCGACGGCGCCTACACGAGCAACGACCCCAAGTGCCGGCGTTACGCCATCGAACGCTCGAAGCGCTGCATCGACATCGCCAACCTCCTCGGCACCGACCTGCTCGTGCTCTGGCTCGCGCGCGAAGGGAGTTACATCCGCGAGAGCAAGGACGCGAGGCGTTGCGTGGACCAACTCGTCGAGGCCATCGACGCGATGCTCAGCCACGACAAGCGCATCCGGATTTCCATCGAGCCGAAACCGAACGAGCCGATGGATCACGCCTACATCCCGACGATCGGCCATGCGCTCGCCGTCGCGCAGCTCACCCGCGACCCGAAGCGCGTCGGCTGCCTGATCGAGAGTGCGCACGCGATCCTCGCCGGCCTCGATCCTGCCGACGAAATCGATTTCGCCTGCGCCTTCGGCAAGCTCTGGTCGCTGCACCTCAACGACCAGAACGGTTTGAAATACGACCAGGACCGTCCCTTTGGCTGCACCAACCTGCGGAGCGCGTTTGACCAGGTCCGCGCCCTCGAACGCAACGGTTACGGCCGCAAGGGCGAATACGTCTGCTTCGATGTGCATCCGTTCCGCACGACGAAGGAGGAGCATTGGATGGCGCACCTCGTGAACAGCCGGAGCACATTCCTCCACCTCGTCGAGAAGGCGCGTGCGTTCGACGAAGCGGCGGCGCAGAAGCTCGTTGCCGACCGAGACTATCAGGCGCTGGATCAGTTGGTGATCGAGCACCTGCTCGGAGTCGGTTGATTTTCCCGTGCGCGGCGGACCGATAACCGGCAGGATTTCTGCCGTCGAACCCAGTGCGCTGTGACCCTGATCCAGATCATCCCACTTGTTGCTGCGGCGGTCGCGGCATCGGATCTTTCCCGGCTTCCGTCCCCTGCCCCGCGTCCGGTCGATTTCGCCCGCGACATCCAGCCGATCTTTGAGAAGTCCTGCTATTCGTGTCACGGCCCGGAGAAGCAGAAGGGCGAACTCCGTCTCGATCAAAAGGCTGCCGCGCTCAAAGGCGGCGACACCCACGCGCCGGACATCATTCCCGGGAAAAGTGCGGAGAGTCCGTTGATTCATTTCGTCGCCGGGCTCGTGCCCGACATGAAAATGCCGGCCAAAGGCGAGTCCCTGACCACTGAGCAGATCGGCCTTCTGCGAGCGTGGATCGATCAAGGAGCAATCTGGCCAGAGGCCAACATCGCTGCCAGTCCGCTCAAGACTCACTGGTCGTTCCAACCCCTGACACGGCCGCCAGCGCCCAAACTTTCGCTTTCCACATCGCGCGCCACGCAACCCATCGACAGCTTCATCCTTGCGAAGCTCACGGAGAAATCCCTTTCGTTCTCCCCTGAAGGCGACCGCCGCACTCTGATCCGCCGCGTTTGTTTCGATGTGATCGGCCTCCCGCCGTCGCCGGAGGAAGTGGAAGCATTCGTCGCCGACAAAGACCCGAAAGCTTACGAGAAGCTTGTGGACCGGCTTCTAGCTTCGCCGCGCTATGGCGAGCGCTGGGCGCGGCACTGGCTCGACGTCGTGCGCTTCGCCGAGAGCGACGGTTTTGAGAAAAACAACATGCGCGCCAATGCGTGGCCGTATCGCGACTACGTGATCAAGGCGTTCAATGACGATCTGCCCTACGACAGGTTCATTCGTGAGCAACTTGCTGGCGACGCCGTCGGTGCAGATGTGGCCACTTCATTCCTCGTCGGCGGGGCCGTGGACCGCGTGAAGAGCAAAGATCCCGTCCTGACCGCCAACCAGCGCGCCGACGAACTCCACGACATGGTGACGGTGACCGGCGCGACGTTCCTCGGTCTCACGGTGAATTGCGCGCGCTGCCACAATCACAAGTTCGATCCCATCTCCGCCGAGGACTACTACTCCATCGCGGCAATGCTTCAGGGCGTGCAACACGGCGAGCGGGCGATGCGGCCCAGCGATGACGCCGAGCACACACCAAAGCGCGAAACGTTGCGCAAGGAACTCGCCCCGATTGAGCAGAAGCTGTCGAAGTTTCAACCGCGCGCCCAACTCGGTCGTGTCGTCCTCATCGACGATGCCGCGCCGCAGTCCACCGCTGACAAACCCGGCGTAACGCAGATCGAACAGCCGAAGAACGGCCAGCCCATCAGTTACTCCGAGGGCAAGGAACGCGGGCAAGCCAGCGATCCCGGCGATCTTTCGCGCCTGCCGAATCTCGGCGAGAGCTACCGCTATTGGTCCGCCGGGCCGGACAAGCGCGAGGACTTCTTCACCTGGGACCCGCATCTCTCGGGAAAGTTTCGCATCTGGCTATCGTGGGGCGCTTGGACCACGCACGCCAAGGATGCGCGTCACGTTCTCGACCGCGACGGCAACCTCGGCACGACAAACGATCAGACGGAAATCGCCGTGGTCGATCAGAGCAAGTTCGCCGACGGCGCGCCCGCCATTCCGCAGCAGAAACGGTGGAGCAGTTTCCGTCTCGCCGGCGTGCATGATTTGACATCGGAAAGTCGGCTGATTCTCCGCAACGGCAACAAGGGCGGACCAACGGTCGCCGATGCGGTCGTGTTTGAAGAAGTCGCCGATGTGACGACGGCGAACGAGAAGCCTGCGCTGCCGGCATTGCGCGCGCCGGTTTCGCACCGTGCGAACGAGGAAGTCTTCGATGAAGTGGAAGCGAAGTTCGTCCGCTTCACGATCACCTCGGCGAGCAGTGCCGAGCCGTGCATCGATGAATTGGAAGTGATCAGCGCGAGCTCGAAGCCGCGGAATGTCGCGTTGGAATCTGCGGGCACGAAAGCAACCGTCTCGGGCACCTACGCCAACGGCAACAATTCCAAGCACCGGCGCGAGCACGTCAATGATGGTCGCTACGGCAATGATCATAGCTGGATCTCCAGCGAGAAAGGCGCCGGCTGGGTGCAATTGGAGTTCGCGAAACCCGAGCGCATCAACCGCGTCGTGTGGAGCCGTGATCGCGGTGATGCGAAGAAGGGAAAGGTTTACGACGACCGTCTCGCCATCGGCTATCGCATCGAGGTTTCCCCAGATGGCAAGTCGTGGCGTGCCGTTGCGTCATCGACTGATCGACTCCCCGCCGACTTTCGGAAGCGCGTGCCGCTCATTCCGACGTTGAGCAAAGTCCCCGCGAGCGAAGCCGCCGAGGTCGCGAAGCTGACGGCCCGGCGAGCGAAGCTGCTTAACGAGCTTCAGGAATTGTCCGCGTCCCCGCTTGTCTATGCAGGCAGGTTCGAACAACCCGGCCCCACTTACCGCATGCACCGCGGCGATCCGATGCAGCCACGCGAAGCCATAGCTCCCGGTGCCCTCGCGGAGTTCGGTGCGAAACTCAATCTGCCCGCCGATGCGCCCGATCAGGAACGCCGTCTCGCGCTGGCGGACTGGATTGCCGACCCGAAGCATCCGCTCACTGCGCGCGTCATCGTGAACCGCCTGTGGCATTATCATTTCGGCGCCGGCATCGTGGACACACCGAGCGACTTTGGCATTAACGGTGGCAAGCCCACGCATCCCGAGTTGCTCGACTGGCTTGCGAGCGAACTCGTCGCGAGCGGTTGGCGGTTGAAACACATTCACCGGCTCATCCTCTTGTCGGCGACGTATCGCCAATCGAGCGCGCCGAACGCCGCCGCGCTGAAGCTCGACGCGAACGCGCGCTTCCTCTGGCGTTTCCCGCCGCGCCGTCTCGAAGCCGAGCCGTTGCGCGACGCGATGCTCGCCATCAGCGGCAAGCTCGATCTCCGCATGGGCGGGCCGGGCTTTGATCTCTTCGAGCCGAATGACAATTACGTGAAAGTCTTCACCACGCGCGCCGAGTATGGCCCCGCTGAATTCCGCCGCATGGTTTATCAGAGCAAGCCGCGCACGATGCTCGACGACGTCTTTGGCGCATTCGATTGCCCCGACGCCGGCCAGAGCGCGCCCAAGCGCACGAGTTCAACGACGCCGCTCCAGGCACTCAACCTGTTGAACAGCCCATTCGCCACGCAGCAGGCGGGCTACCTCGCTGAGCGATTGGAAAAAGACGCGGGCAAGGACGTTGCCGCGCAAGTTCGCCGCGCTTTCCAACTCGTCTTCAGCCGGGCACCCTCTGCCGATGAAGCCATCGCCGCGACCAAGCTTGTCACCGAGCATGGCCTGAAAGTTTTCTGCCGCGCCCTGTTCAACTCGAATGAATTCATCAACGTCTTCTAGGTTCCGCGCGCTGCTCGCCGCCGGCGCGTTGCTCGCGATGGGGACAGCGGATGTGTCCGCGGCATCGAAACCTTTTCGCGCCGGAGCCGGCGCCGTCGACATTACGCCCACAAATTTCCCCGTCATCGTCAACGGCGGCTTTCTGGAGAAGCAGGCTACGAAGGCGAACGACCAGCTTCACGCCCGCGCGGTGGTCCTCGACGATGGCAAGACGCGGGTAGCGATCTGCGTTGTGGACACGTGCATGATGATGCGCGAGCTGATTGATGATGCGAAGACGATGGCGAGCAAGGCGACTGGCATTCCGACGGACCGCATGCTCGTCTCGGCGACGCACACACACTCGGCGCCGTCGGCGATGTCGTGTCTCGGCACACGGCTCGATACGAACTACGCGGCGTTTCTGCCTGGCAAGATCGCCGAGGCCATCACGTCAGCGGCGAAAAATCTTCAAGAGGCGCGCATCGGCTGGGCGGTGGTGCCTGCGTGGGAATACACGAACTGCCGCCGGTGGATTCGCCCGCCCGATAGGATGATCACCGACCCGTTCGGCGTCGTTTCCGCCCGTGCGAACATGCATCCGGGCAATCTCAACCCCGACGCCATCGGGCCGAGCGGGCCGATTGATCCTGACCTTTCGATTCTCTCCGTGCAGACGCGCGACGGCCGGCCGCTGGCGTTGCTCGCGAATTTTTCCATGCACTACTTTGGCGCGAGCGCGCTCTCGGCGGATTATTTCGGCGTGTTCGCCAACGGCATCGGCAAGCTCATTGGTGCGCGCGAGGGCGAGCGGTTCGTCGGCATCATGTCCCAGGGCACCAGTGGTGACTCACAATGGCGTGACTACGCCGACAGCAACAAGCCTGTGTCGATGGATCAATTCGCCGGCAGCCTCATGCAACTCGCCGCCGAGGCATGCAAAAAAATTGAGCACCGCGACTTCGCGCCAATCACGATGGCCGAGGCAAAGCTCAAGCTGGGCCGCCGCGTCGCCGATGAATCACGTCTCGCGTGGGCGCGCAAGATCGCCGGTCCGATGGGAGACCGCGTGGCAACGAACCAGGTTGAGGTGTATGCGCGCGAGCAATTGCACATTGCCGCCGCGCCCGAGCGGGAATTGAAGCTGCAGGCGCTTCGCATTGGCGAACTCGGCATCACCGCGATTCCCAACGAGGTTTATGCCATCACCGGTCTCAAGCTGAAGGCGCAAAGTCCGCTGCGACCCACGTTCAACATCGAACTCGCCAATGGCTCCGAGGGCTACATCCCGCCGCCGGAGCAACACAAGCTCGGCGGCTACACGACTTGGGCGGCGCGCACCGCGGGCCTCGTGCCCGAAGCTGAACCACGCATCGTCGAGACCGTGCTCAGCTTGCTCGAAAAGGTCTCCGGCGAGAAGCGTCGCAAGGTCGTGGATGAAAATGGTCCCTACGCCCAAACCGTACTCGCTGCGAAACCGCTCGCCTACTGGCGCATGAACGAGTTCGTACCGCCAACCGCCTTCGACGCGAGCGGGAACGAGAACCACGCGGCTTACGATTGGGAGCACGGCGCCGCGTTTCACTTGCTCGGCGTCGGCAACGGCATGGGCGCGTCGTCGCAGGCGTCGCTCACTACCACGACTTTCTCTGGGCCGAATCAATTGAATCGCGCGCCGCACTTCGCCGGCGGCTCGATGAAGGCCGAGTTGAGGAAGCTCGGCGCGAACTTCACCGCCACGTTCTGGCTTTGGAACGGACTAGACCCGAAAGCGCGCGCGACCACGGGAATCGCCTTCACGCGCGGCAGCGAGCGGCTCGGTATCACGGGCAATTCCGGCCTGCCTGGTCACCTCTTCTTCGCCGCGAGCATCAACGCCGCGCCGCTCATCGGCAAAACCGACTTGCTCTGGAAGGACTGGCACCACGTCGCTCTCGTACGCGAGGGCAGGCACATCTCGGTGTATCTCGACGGCAAGCCAGATTTGTCCGGCGAAGCGAGTGACACGTCGGCCGGCTCGACGCTCTTCTTTGGCGGCCGGAGGGAGGATGGTTTCACACTCGAAGGCAAAATTGACGAGGCTGCCGTTTACAACCGTGTGCTGACTGCGGCGGAGATCGCCGCGCAGTATCAGATCAGCGGACCACCGCCGCGCGCGATCGTTCCGGTAGCAAGCAGCGGCGCGCGTCCGCTGGAGTTAAAACCCGTGCCTAAGAAGCAGTAGCGCCAATGAATCGCTCATCGCGCATCCCCAATCACGATCTCTCCCACACGGGTCGCCGGATGCTTTCGCGACGCGACTTCCTGCAATGGGGCGGCACGGGGCTGAGCAGTGTGGCACTCGCGGCGCTCTTGGCCGAACAGAAGTTGCTCGCCGCGGGGAAGCCGATCCGGCCGGAGATTGATTCCTCGCATCCGTATGCGCCGCGGCCGGCTCACTTCGCACCGAAAGCGAAGCGCGTACTGATGATCTTCTGCTCGGGTGCGCTGAGCCACGTGGACACATTCGATTGGAAGCCGGAGTTGGTGAAACGTCACGACACGCCGATGCCGGGCGTCGGCAATTTGATTACGTTCCAGGGCGAGCAGGGGAATCTCATCAAGCCGATCCGTGAATTCAAACCTCGCGGGCAATCTGGCAAGATGGCGAGCGACCTCCTGCCACGCCTCGCCGAGATGGCCGACGAGATGTGTTTCATTCACTCGATGACTGCGAAGTCGAACACGCACGGTCCCGCGGAGAACCAGATGAGCACGGGTTTCACGCTCGACGGTTTCCCCGGCGCAGGCGCGTGGGTGACGTATGCGCTCGGCTCCGAGAGTCAGAATCTGCCGGCATTCGTTGCTATTCCTGATCCGCGCGGCACGCCGCAGATCGGCCCGCGCCATTGGGGTTCCGCGTTTCTGCCATCCGTTTTTCAAGGCACGCCGTTCAATGCGGACAAGCCCATTCCCAACCTCGCGCGCCCGGCGTTCATCAGCGAGGCCGCGGAACTCAGCACACGTGATTTTCTGAAAGTGCTGAACGATCGTCACCTCGCGCAACATCCCGGCGACACCGACCTCGTCGCGCGCATTGCCGCCTATGAACTCGCCGCGAAGATGCAACTCGCCGCGGCGGAGACGAGCGACTTCAGCGGCGAGTCGCCAGCCACGCTCGATCTCTACGGCGTCAACGACAGCAACAAGAACAAGGCGGGCTTTGCGAAGAACTGCCTGCTCGCGCGACGCCTGATCGAACGTGGGGTGCGCTTCGTGCAACTCTTCAACGGCTCCTACGCGATGGGCGAGGGCGTAGGCAATTGGGATGGCCACAAGAAGATCGCCGACCAGTATCCGATCCATGCGGAGATTCTCGATCAACCGTGCGCCGCGTTGCTCCGCGACCTTAAAGCCCGCGGCCTGCTCGCCGACACGCTTGTCGCCTTCGTGACGGAGTTTGGCCGCATGCCGACGTTTCAAAAGGGCGCGAACGGTCGTGATCACAATCCGAAAGGCTTCACCGTCTGGCTCGCCGGCGCAGGCGTGAAACGTGGCTTTAGCTGTGGAGCAACGGACGAGTTCGGCTACCAAGCCGTCGAGAACGTCAGCAGCATCTACGACCTGCACGCGACGATCCTGCACATCCTCGGCCTTGATCACGAGCGCCTGAGTTTCTACAACAACGGCGTCGAGCGGCGGTTGACCGACGTTCACGGGCACGTGCTGCACGACGTGCTCGCGTGACGCAGGGGCGACACGAGTGACGCCGCTTCAAACTTCCACGTGTTCATCTGCGACGGCCCGTGGCAGGCTGCGTGCATGAAGCCCGTGGTTTCAGTGATTGCAGCCGCCTGCATTGCGACCCTCGCCTTCGCACGCGCGGCGGCGGCGATGAAGGCGGCTTCACCCGAGCTCGCACGCACTCACTGGTCCTTTCAGTCGATCTCCGATCCCGTCCCGCCAACCGTTCGAAAAACTTCCTGGCCACGGAATGATCTCGACCGGTTCGTGCTCGCGCGGTTGGAACGCGAGGGCTTGAAACCAAACCCGCCAGCGGAGCCGCGCGTGCTGATCCGCCGCATCTTTTTCGACCTCATCGGCCTGCCGCCGTCGTTCGAGGAGGTCGAGCGCTTCGCCAAATCTGCTGCCAGCCATTGTCCATCAGCCATCGCGAAGCTTGCGGACGATTTGCTGACGCGCCCTGAATACGGCCAACGCTGGGCGAGGCACTGGCTCGATGTGGCGCGCTACGCCGACACCATCGAGCAATCGGTGGACGGCGAGCGGCGCATCCCGTTCGCGCACACGTATCGCGACTACGTGGTGGATGTGCTCAATGCGGACAAGCCCTTCGATCGTTTCATCCTGGAGCAGATCGCCGCGGATCGTTTGCCGGATGCGACGACCGCGGACTTGCGCGGGCTTGGGTTCTTCGGAGTGGGCCGGAAGTTTTTCGCGAATGCCGATGGACCAGCGCTGCGCGTGGATGACCGCATCGACACGATCTCTCGCGGCTTCCTCGGCCTGACGCTGGCCTGTGCGCGCTGCCACGATCACAAGTTCGACCCGATTCCTACGACGGACTACTACTCGCTTTATGGCATCCTCGACAGCATCGAAGAACCGCTCGACCTGCCCGAGGTGCGGCGCAGCGGAGATGCGAAGGCGCTCGCGGAATACGAAAAGAAGCGCGCCAAGGCCATCGCTGATTACGAGGCGCACGTGGATGCGTGCTTCGCTTCATCGTCCAAACACCTGCGCGACTTCGCCACCGAGTATCTGCAATACCTCGTGCGCGCCTCGCCGAACCATCGCACCACCGATGGCGACATCCCGCTCGACACGCCGCGCGGCTGGCTCGTGTATCACGCGCCGGACCGTTGGGCTGCGCTGCTCAAGCAATGCCGCGAGCGCGACGAACCGTTCTTCCGACTGTGGCATCAACTCATGGC
>DATDFH010000527.1:0-2428 GCA_036522715.1 Verrucomicrobiia bacterium | reverse complement strand
AGAGCGTCGTAAAGGTGACGCCCGCCACGACGAGCATCATGGCGAGGACAAGTTTGATGCGGAAGCTCAGGACCGGCATACGTGCGCGCCCGCAGGCGCAAGGCATCGACTGCGGGACTTTCCCCGATGTTCAGCCAAACTGCCAGCCGGAAGTCAGGGCTGGTGGATCAACCGGAAGAAGCGGTTGGTCGCCGTCGTGTCGTTGGTGACGGTGAGTCGGCCGCCGATCAGTGAAGTGACGCCGCCGGCTTCGAGCCACGAGAAATTGGTGGCGAGGTCGATTTTAGTTTGCAGCCGGAAACCAGGCGGGTTCGTCGGCCAGCTCACGATGGCCAGGCTGTTCGACAAGCGCAGGGAGAGAAAGATATTCGAAGCGAGGACGAGGAAGTTGTTCGTCGTCGTGTCCGAGCCGCCGATGGTCAAGACCGTAATTGGTCCGGTGGTGGCGTTGGTCGGCACGAGGGCGGTGAGTTGCGTCAGCGCCGCCATGGTGATGATGGCGTTGGTGCCGTTGAACAGCACCGCCGCGCTGCTGGTGAAGTTGGTCCCAGTGATCGTCACGGGATCGCCGACGACTCCCGCAGCCGGCGAGAAGCCGGTGATCAGCGGCTGGATGAGGAAGGACTGCGGGCTGGTGGCCACGCCGCCCGGCGTCCGCACGACTACCGGGCCGGTCAACGCCGCCCCGGGCACGACGGCGTTGAGCGAGAGCGCGGAGAGGTTGGTGAACGAGGCGTCGAAGCCGTTGAAGGTGACGTTGGTCGCGCCTGAGAGGTTGATGCCGCCGATGGTAACGACGTCGCCGGCACGGCCCTGGTTGGGTTGGAGCGTTGAGATCGACGGCGGCAGATAGAACGGCACTGCGCTGGTCGCCGAGCCAGACGGCGTGGTGACGACGATGAAGCCGGTGGTCGTGTTGGGCACGCGCGCGATGACGTTCGTGCCGGCATTGTTGGTTGTGATCTGCGTGGACGCCGTGCCGTTAAACGTGACGCTTGAGACGTTGAAAAGGTTGGTGCCGACGATGGTGACATTGGTTCCGACCGGTCCGCCCGCCGGGGTGAACGACGCGATGACGGGCGCGACGAGAAAATTTCCCGGCGAGAGCGCCAAGCCGGCGGGCGCGACGACGCGCAGCGAACCCGTGCGCGCGCCCGGCGGCACGGTGGCGGTGAGGTTGGTGTTCGAGAGGAAGGTGAACACGGCGTTGGTGAACGCGCCGGCTGCGCCCGTGAACTGGACGGCGGCAGCGTCGAGAAAGTTTTGCCCGGTGATGTTGACGGTTGCTCCCACGACGCCGCTGGTCGGCGCGATGCCCGTGATCGAGGGCGGGAGATAGAAGTTGCTCGATGAAAAATTCGTCCCGTAAAGCGTCGCGACTGAGATCGGCCCGGAGCTGGCGCCGAAAGGGACGCTCGCCACCACCTGTCCGATGGTGGCGGTGTTGAGGCTGGGCGAGGTTACGCCATTGAAACTGACGTTGGTGGGGAAGTAGCCGCCGCCGTTGACGTGCGGGCCTTGGATCGTGACGGAGTTGCCGCTGACACCCGCGCCCGGAGTGAAGTTCGTGATGTACGGCCCGTAGCCGATGACGACGAACGGGCTGGCGCTGGTGCCCGTTCCAGTGAAAAAGTTGCTGACGACGATTGCGCCGGTGACAGCGTTGGTGGGAACGATCACGTCGTTGATCTGGCTGTCGGAGACAACGAACCACGAACGAGCGAGCAACGTTCCGTCATTGAAGTAAACCGCCGTCCCGACACTGGAACCACCGGGCGCGAAGCCCGACCCGATCACCATGACGTGATCGTTCGTCGTGCCAACAAATGGATTGAGTTCATTGACCTGCGGTTGTGCGCGCCCCGCGAGCGGCGCAAGGAACAGCGCGGCCAGCCACCACACGCGGCCGGTTTGCAGGAGGCGCTTTATGCTCGTCCTCACGGTCGCGCGAGTGAGCCACAGTCCCGCGGCGAAATCAACGCCGCGTCTCACCGGCGCCAGCAAAGCAGCGTTCGGTGAATTCGCGGATCACCGCCAGCTCGTCTTCGCCGGCAATGGTGTGTTCCTTCACGAACTCGTGCCATTCGATGTTCAGGCCCTCGGCCTTGAGCAGGTTGATCTGCTCGCGCACGGCGGCAAACGGGATCAACGGATCATCGGTGCCGTGCGTGATGAGCAGCCGTTGTTGCGCGACGACAGGTGAGAGTTCCCCAATCAACCGCTCCGGTTCGTGAACGTGGCCGCTGATGCCGATCAACCCGGCGAAGCGGTGCGGGTAACGCAGACCGACATCGACGGTCATCAAGCAACCTTGGGAAAAACCGAACAGCATCGTCTGCTCCGTCGGGAAGCCGGCGGCGCGTTGCTGATCGAGCAACTCGAAGAGTAATCGGCGGCTGCGCACCACGCCGGGGCCAGAGTCGCCCTC
>DATDFH010000526.1:0-2978 GCA_036522715.1 Verrucomicrobiia bacterium | reverse complement strand
ACACGTGCTTGGCCCGCTAAGGTCTGCGGTGCGCGCACGGGCATTGACCACTTCACCCGCGACGTGCTTTGTCCGCTCCGTCCCCGACGGCATCACGATCGTGGACGCGAACCGCGCGCGGGTAGGAATGGACAATATGTTTGAGAAGATTTACGAGAAGGCGCTTTGAAGCGGTTTACGCACTTTGACTGTGAATAAATCTCCCTCCAACTGGCCTGCGCCCTCGCGTGAGTCGCGCGAGGGCCGGCACGTCCGGCTGACGCCGTTGTGCGCGGATGACGACGCAGCCGGGTTGTATCAAGCCGGTCACGAACCGGCGGAGGCACGGGAGATCTGGCGTTACCTCGGGTATGGCCCGTTCGCGGATGAAGCTGCCTTTCGTGAGTGGCTGCGCAGCGTGCAGGGCGTCGCGGATCCGATCTTCTTCACGGTTACGCACCGGCAGAGCGGGCGGCGTGTGGGAATGATTTCCATTTTGCGCATCACGCCGCAGCACGGCACCGCCGAGCTCGGGCACATCTGGTATGGGCTCGCCGCGCAACGGACGCCGGTCAACACCGAGTCGGTCTTTCTGCTGTTGCGGCATCTCTTTGACGACCTCGGCTACCGTCGCGTGGAATGGAAGTGCGACGCCGACAACGCGCGGAGCCGCGCCGCCGCGCTGCGGCTGGGCTTCCAGTTTGAAGGCGTCTTCCGCCAGCACATGGTCGTCAAGGGCCGCAACCGCGACACCGCGTGGTTTGCGATGCTTGACAGCGACTGGCCCGCGCGCAAAGCGAACTTCGAGCGCTGGCTCGCTGAAGATGGCCGGTTGTCCTTGTCCGGGTTGAACGGCTTGGGTCGGCGGCCCGATCCACTCATCGCATGAACACTGGAGCGCGGACCACGTCGCCGAACCTCACCCGCCGCACCGCGCTTAAGCTCGCGGGCGCGACGCTAGCCGCGGGCTTGGCCGTGCCGGAGTCCTTCGCCGCGCCGCGTCGCACGAAGAAAATCATCGTGGCGGGAGGCGGCATCGGCGGACTTTGCTGCGCTTACGAATTGATGCAGCGCGGGCACGACGTGACGGTTTTCGAAGCGTCCGGCCGCAGCGGCGGCCACGTGATGACGGCGCACGATCCGTTCGCGGACGGTCTCTACGCGGACCTCGGTGGGGAGCAATGCACGGAGCCGGGCTACGAACTGTTCCGCGGCTACGCGAAGAAGTTCGGGCTGAAACTCCTGCCCTACCGGCGCCGCGACAACCTCGTCCGCTTCATCAACAAGAAACCTTACACGGAGGAACTGCTCGCCGACCGCAAAGTCATCGCCGAGTTCGGCTTCAACCAGCGCGAGGTGGATTTTCTTGCGCGTCACGGATGGTCCGAGTTGCCGATGCTGTTCTTCGGTCCGTATCTGGACAAGTTCACCGATGAGTACCAGCCGTTCGGCGTGGGCTTCGACGACCTCGACAGGATTTCTGTCACAAACTTCCTGCAACGCGAGGGCGCGTCCGCGGCGGCCATCAACTTCGCCGGGAGCAAGACCGCGTCAGCGCTGCACCGGATGTGGTTCTTTGCGATCATGAAGCACCGGCGTCGTCGGCTCTTTGAAAAGAATCTTTTCCGAGTCGAGGGCGGCAACCAGCGACTCACGGACGCGTTCGCGGCGCGGCTCGGCGCGCGCGTGCGGCTGGGCTGCCCCATCACGCGCATCGAGCATCGCGCGTCTGGCGTGACGGTCCACTACCGCGACTTCGATGAAGAGAAGTCGCTCGACGCCGAGTATCTCGTGAACGCGATTCCGCTGCCGGTCTTCAAAAACATTCCCGTCGAGCCGGCGTGGCCCGAGGCGAAGGCGTGGGTGATGCAGAATGTTTCCTATGGGATGCAGACGCGCGTGGTTTTCCAGTGCCGCACGCGGTTTTGGAAGAAGGAGGGCATCAGCATCAACATCTCACCCGGACATCCGGCGCTCTCCGGCGTCTGGGAATGCGCCTCCGAGGTCGCGGGCGAGCGCGGCATCCTGATGGCGAGCGCGTCGCCCGGCACCACGCGGCAGCAGGCGATGGAGGCATTGCGCGCACATTATCCCGGCAAGGCGCTGGACGTGGAGCACGTGTTCATCAAGGACTGGTTCCGCGAAGCGTTCGCGCCGGTGTGCGAGCGGCACGAGTTCCAGGTCGGGCAGCTCGCGAAGTTCTGGCCGAACATCATCGAACCCGTCGGTCGCATCCACTTCGCCGGTTCGGGCATCGACAACAACCATCACGGCATGGAAGCCGCCACGCGCTCGGCAAATCGAGTTGCGAAGCAGGTTGACGAATTATGAAACCCGCCAACGTGGTTCTATTCGCGCTGCTGGCTGGTCTGGCGGCTCCTGCGTTCGCGCAGAACAAAGCCAAACCGGAACTGCCGAAGATCGTACTCATCGGCGACTCGATCCGGCTCGGTTACGCGCCGCTCGTTGCGAAGCGGTTGGAGGGCACGGCGCTCATCATCAGTGCGAGCGCGAATGGTGGCGACAGTGGCAACGTCCTTGCGCACCTTGACGAATGGATCACTCGGGAGAAGCCGGCGGTGGTGCATTTCAACTGCGGCATCCACGATCTCAAGGTCTCGAAGCAAACCAAAGAGCATCACGTGGCGCTGGCACAATACGAAGCCAACCTCCGGCAGATCGTCGCGCGGCTGCGGAAGGAAACTTCCGCTGCGCTGGTGTTCGCCAACACCACGCCGATCATCGACGCGCGCCATGCCACGCACGGCGGCAAGGAGTTCGATTTGTTTGAAGCAGACGTGAAGCGCTACAACGCCGCTGCGGTTGGGGTGATGAAGGAGGTGGGTGTGGCGGTGCATGATTTGCATTGGGTCGTGGAGGACGCCGGCGCTGAAAAAATCCTCGGCGCAGATGGCACGCATTACACGCCCGAGGGCAAGGAACGGCTGGCCGAGGCGGTGGCGGATTGTGCGATGCGCCAGTGGCTCGTGAAGAAATAC
>DATDFH010000525.1:0-2052 GCA_036522715.1 Verrucomicrobiia bacterium | reverse complement strand
CAGGGCCTCGACAGCGTTGTCGGCCACGTGCTGCCGATTCAGCGGTCGTGGAAAAATCATTTCCCCGGCTGGGCGAGCGGCCCGTGGTTTCTCCGCTCCGAACGGCTCTATCTCGCGCCGGGCGATTCGCCGATGGGTCTGCGATTGCCGCTCGATTCGCTGCCGTGGGTGAAGCCGTCGGATTATCCTTATCTCAACGAACTCGATCCGACGGTGGAACGCCCGCCGTTGCCGGTGCGGAAGGAATTTCGCCAGCGCTACCTGCAAGGCGCCGCGCTCGACCAGCGCGCCGCACGGAAGGCCGCGTTGCGCCAACGCCAAAAACTGAGCGAGGAGGAAATCCGCAAGGCCGAACTGCTCGAAGACCCGGCGCGAGTGCCGCAACGCGGGGAATCGGCGGCGTGGATTGTGCGCACCGCGTTGTGCGTCGAACCGCGGCAAGGCCGCCTCCACGTTTTCATGCCGCCCGTGGCGACGCTGGAGGATTATCTCGAACTCATCGCCGCCATCGAGGACACCGCCGCACATTTGCAAACGCCGGTGGTCATCGAGGGCTACACGCCGCCGCACGATCACCGGCTCAATCATCTCAAGGTCACGCCCGACCCCGGCGTCATCGAGGTGAACCTCCAGCCTGCGCACAACTGGGATGAGTTGGTGCAGAACACGACGGTGCTCTACGAGGAAGCGCGCCAGTCTCGGCTCGGCACGGAGAAGTTCATGATCGATGGCCGTCACGTCGGCACGGGCGGCGGCAATCACGTCGTGATCGGCGGACCCACGCCCGCCGACAGTCCGTTGCTGCGCCGGCCCGACTTGCTGCGCAGCCTGCTGGGCTACTGGCAGAATCATCCATCGCTGTCGTTCCTGTTCAGCGGACTGTTCATCGGCCCGACCAGCCAACATCCGCGCGTGGATGAAGCGCGCAACGATTCGCTTTATGAACTGGAAGTGGCGTTCAGGGAATTGGACCGGCAGATGGGGAGCGCGCCCGTCTCGGGCGCAGTTTCCGGCGTCCTCGCCGGAAACATCGGCGGCACGAATGTCGTTGGCGAGACGCCAACAACTGCGGGCGGGACGCCCGCGCTCCCCTCCGTCGCGCCGTGGCTGGTGGACCGCATCTTCCGCAACCTGCTCATCGACACCACCGGCAACACGCACCGCGCTGAGTTCTGCATCGACAAACTTTACTCGCCCGACAGCAGCAGCGGCCGGCTCGGTCTCGTCGAGTTGCGCGCCTTCGAAATGCCGCCGCACGCGCGCATGAGCCTTACGCAACAACTCCTCCTGCGCTCGCTGCTCGCGCGCTTCTGGTCGCAGCCCTACGAGCGCTCGCTTGTTCGCTGGGGCACGGAGTTGCACGACCGTTTCATGCTGCCGCATTTCGTCGAGCAGGATTTCCGCGACGTGCTCGAGGATTTGCAGGACCACGGCTACCCGCTGAAACCCGCGTGGTTCGCGCCGCACTTGGAGTTTCGTTTCCCGCTCTACGGCGACGTGACCCAGCGCGGGGTGAACGTGGAAATCCGCCAGGCGCTCGAACCGTGGCACGTCCTCGGCGAACAAGGCGCCGCCGGCGCGACGGTGCGCCACGTGGATTCCTCGCTCGAACGCCTCCAGGTCAAGGTGCGCGGCATGGTGGACACGCGGCACGTCGTCGTCTGCAACGGCCGCGCGCTGCCGTTGCACCCGACGGGCACCGAGGGCGAATACGTCGCCGGCGTGCGCTTCCGCGCCTGGCAACCGCCGGAGTGTTTGCAACCAACCATCGGCGTGCACTCGCCGCTGACCTTCGACATCGTCGATACGTGGAACAGCCGCAGCCTCGGCGGTTGCACCTATCACGTCTCGCATCCCGGCGGGCGCAGTTACGACACGCTGCCAGTCAATTCCTACGAAGCCGAGAGCCGCCGGCTGGCGCGCTTCTTCCGCTTCGGCCACACGCCTGGCCCGATGAACGTCGCGCCGCTGGAGCGCAACGCGGATTTCCCCTTCACGCTCGACCTGCGCCACGGGTGATTGCTGGCGCTGAAGCTTTAGGCTAGCCTCACT
>DATDFH010000524.1:0-5097 GCA_036522715.1 Verrucomicrobiia bacterium | reverse complement strand
CAGGGCGAGGAGGAGGTTTAGAGAACGAGTTGTTTTCATGCGGGTGCAGGAACTGCCACTTCGACGCGACCGAGTCTGACGCCATTCGGCCGCGGAGGCAAACTCAGTTAGGTTTCGCCTGCCCGGCGAGTTGTATCAAGCGCCGGTGCCGCTCGTCCTTCCCGACCCGGCCAAGTTTGCGTACTTCGCGGTAAAACTTCTCGAGGTCGCCGCCGTGGTGCTCCAGCAGCGCGGTGAAGCCGGGCACGAAGTGATGATAAGTTTCCACGGTATTGAGTGATGCATTGTTCAGCGGCCGATTGAACCAACCGTCGTGGCTCGAGTCGCCGCCGTAGGATTGCTTCCACGCGGCGTGCCGCTCCCGCAGCCGTGCGAAGGCCGCGGCCTTTTGTTCGCGCATCGCGGCAACGGTCAGCGCGTTGGTCTTCGCATAGAGCGTCTTCAACTCCGCGCGCGTCTGCTGCAGCAGCGCGATGAACTCCGCCTCGCGCCGGCCGGCCGCCTCATACGCGGCGAGGGCGTTGGTGTTGCCGTTGGCCCGCAACCAGCGACGCACACCCGAGTCGGCGACCGTCGTCGCGAAGGCTTCGTTGAACTCGGTATCGCCCGCGACGAACACCCGCTGGTGGGCGAGTTCGTGAAAGAGCAACTTTGCCAGCTCCGGTTCGTCGCGGTGGATGAACGTGTTGAGCAGCGGATCAGGGAACCAGCCGAGCGTCGAATACGCCTCGACTCCGCCCAGATGCACGTCCCAACCCTCCCGCGCGAGCCGGTCCGCGCAACTGCGCGCGAGGTCTTTGCGGAAGTAGCCGCGATAACTCAAGCTGCCGACGACTGGATACCACCACGTTTTTTCCTCGAACGAAAATTCCGGCGCCGCGTCCACGGTCCACACGGCAAACGGCCGGCCAAGGTCGGCGTAATTGGCGTAGTGCCCGTCGGGTTTCAGGCGCAGTTCGCGTTGGGCAAAGGTGCGCAGGCGCAAGACGAGTTCGAGCTTGGCCTTGAGGTCGGGCGAGGTGTTCGTGCTGGCGAGCAGCGCGCCGACCGGTTGCGGCGCCGTGAGCATCTGCCACTGACCTTGAATGGCCTGGCCGTAGTAGGTGCGGCAACCCATCAGGCAGACGAGGAGCACTGCGAAGCCCGCCGCGGCCAGTCCGCGCAAGCCAGCAGGAACGGATTTTCGTCTAGCAGTCACGAGGGGACGTTCAGGATCGATTAAACGACGTCAACCATCCGGTCGTGCGCGAAAAACTCAAGGCATGAGACGCCGTGCGAACAGGCGGCAAGGCGGCGAAATGAGTTGCTGCCGCGTGCGCCGCCGTGCTTAATTGACGCGCCTTCGTCGGAGCGTAGCTCAGCTTGGTAGAGCGCCAGCTTTGGGAGCTGGATGTCGCAGGTTCAAATCCTGTCGCTCCGACCATTTCTCAACTCCTGCCGGGCCTGCGCCCCAGCACCGCGATCAGGCCGTGCGCGGCGTTCACTTTCAGTGCAGCCGCCAGCGCGACGTACAGGATTCCCGCAACGGTCATCGGCACGAAGACTTCGCCGAGCCTGGCCCAGATGTTTGCATGGCCAACGTGTTGTTGCCATTGGCTGGCGGCAAACCACGCGACGCCACCGGCAGCCACCGCCGCGCCAAGACAATTGGCCACCGTCGCGGGCAAGCGATGGAAATCGAGCTTCTTGAGTTTCTTCCGGAGCGCGAACGTCAGCAGCCAGAGATTCACGAGCGACGTGAGCGTGTTCGCCAGCGCGAGGCCGCCTTGGCGCAGCGGAAAGATGAACACCACCGCGAGCAAAAGATTCAGCACGAGGCAAAGCACGCTGATGCGCATCGGCGTCCTGGTGTCGCCCACGGCGTAGAAGGCGCGGGCGAAAACATTGACCACGGAAAACGCGACCAGACCCGGCGCGAGGAACATGAGCGCGAAGGCCGCGCGCTCGGTTGAACTGGCGTCGAATTCGCCGCGCTCGAAGAGCAGCCGCACGATGGGCGTCGCCAGCGCGAACAGGAGCGCTGCGCAAAGCAGGTTCACGAAGCACAGGTAACCCAGCCCTTCGCGCAGCGTGGCGCGGAAGTCGTCGTATTTCTTCTCCGCGGCGAGGCCGGAGAGCGTCGGCAGAAGGAACGTGGCAAGCGAGATGCCGAAGACGCCCTGCGGCAGCTCCATCAGGCGCACGGCGTAATTGAACGAGGCGACGATCGGCTGCCCCTCGCTGCCGCACCAGAACGCGAGCACCTGCGTGAGCAGCACGTTGATCTGAAACGCCGCGACGCCAATGACGCCAGGCAACATCTGCTTCACGACGCGCCGCACGGTTTCATTCCGCCACGGCGATTCCCAACGGTAGCGGAAGCCTTCACGAAAGAGCGTCGGCACTTGAAACATCGCTTGCGCAACGCCGGCCACAACCACCCCGATGGCGAGGGCGAAGATTTGCTGGCTCAGCGTCGCGCCCATGCGCGGCGCAAGCCAGAGCACCGAGGCGATCATCACGAGATTGAGCAGCACGGGGCTGAGGGCTGGAATAAAAAAATGCCCGCGGGCGTTGAGCATTCCCATGAACACCGCCGCGAGACACACCAGCAGCATGTAGGGGAACATCAGACGCAGCAGCTCGAACATCAGGCGTGTTTCCGGGGCGGATTTCAATGCGACGAGCGCGATGGAGATTCCAAGGACGGCGACGACGACGATGACGGCAGCGACGACGATCAGACCTGACAGCACGGCGTTGGCGGCGCGCCACATCTCGGATTCGCCAGCGGTCTTTTCCTTTTCCTTGAAGACCGGGATGAAGGCCGCATTGAGCGCGCCTTCGCCGAGCAGGCGGCGGAACAGATTTGGAATTTGAAACGCGACCTGAAACGCGCCCGCCACCGCACCGTCACCCATGAAGCGGGCATAGACGATCTCGCGCACCATGCCAAGGATGCGGCTGAGCAACGTGGCCGCGCCCATCGCTCCGGTGGCCTTCAGCATTTTCGACATGGCGGGCGGATGGTCCGAAGTCGGGCGGGCGTTGTCGAAAATTATTCCGCGACGAACTGCCCGTTGCCGCCGAAGGCGATCTCCATGCCCGGCTGGGCGATGACGCATTTCGTCTTGGGCAGGCGCGTCCGGGCCAGTCGAAGCAGGCGGCCGCGCTGGCGCCAGTTGCGATCGCTAAAATGGATGAGGACGAGTTCCCGGATCGCGTGGCCGGCGAGGAATTGGAACAGCGCCTCGGGCGTGAAGTGCGCCACTTCACAGACGAGCACGTCAACCGGCCGCGCGAGCAACGGCCGCAAGTCCTCCGGCGCGCCGAGATCCGCACTGTGAACGATGCGCCGCCGGCCGGTTTCGAGCAGGAAGGAAAACGCTTCGAAGTTCTGGCGATACTTCCGCGCGTACCGCGGCCGGAAGCCATTCAGGTGCGTCGTGGGGTGCGCGGTGACACGGACGCCGCCAACCTTGAACGGAACGCGCGCGCGCAGCGGGGTGAACTTGAGCTTGAAGTTGAACAGTTCGGGAAACAGATAGGCCGCGTGGGTCATCCGTTTCAGCGGCTCGACGCCGTCGGCAGTCATGCGCACTTCGAGCGGTTTGGTGCGGCGCCGCAGCCAGAGCGCCTGGAGGAACATCAGGAAGCCGCCCACGTGATCGGCGTGCTGGTGCGAAAGCAGCAGCGAATCGAACAGATCGTAGCTCAATCCCGATTCCTCGTAGCGCGCCGTCGTGCCGTCGCCGCAATCGACCATGAGCGAATCCTTGCCGAGCCGGTAGAGGAACGCCGAATGGCCGCGGTGGGTGGTTGGAAAACCGTCCCCGACGCCGAAGCATTTTAGCGTAAAGCCGTCCATGCGACGGGCCGCAGTCAAACAGACGGGTCCGGAAATAACAAGCGGCGACTCGGGGTAAATTCAATCTACGGCATCGGCCGGCAGGAGGTTGTGATTGCGGTAGTGGAGGATCCTGAACTCCGGATTCTCGGCTACGACCTCGACGAGCTTGAAACGGTCCACGAACGGCGGAAAGAACGCGTCGCCCTCGACAGTGCGTTTGACGAGGGTGAGGTAGAGGTCGGAGCACAGCGGCAGCGCCTGTGCATAAACTTGCGCGCCGCCACAGATGAAGAAATCCAGCGGTGAGTCATCGGGGCTGAGCTTGAGGAAGTTCTTGATCACGCGCAGATCGGTGGCCGTCACTGTGTCGAGTTTGGGTAGCGGGAATTGAAACGGGGCGGGCACTGCGGTCTTGCCGCGCGCGATCCACGCGCCCGAGTAAAGCTCGGGGAAGTCCCGTTTGAGCCGCCCCGGATGCCGGCTCAATACGATATTGATGCGATTGGGCAGCGGCTTGCCCAGACTCTCGAAAGTTTTGCGTCCCATAATGACGACGTTGCCCGCCGTCATGCGCTTGAACCACTTGAAGTCCTCCGGCAGATGCCACGGGATCGCATTGCCGCGTCCGATCACGCGGTTCTCCGACATGGCGGCGATGGCTTTGAAGAATTTCATCGCCCGTCGGCCAGCCCGCACGCGAGGTCGCGCAACTATTGGAGGCCGGCCTTTGCGGCGGCTTCAGGATCGATCAGCTTGAGTGCGGCGGTGGCGGCCTTGCGGATTTCTTCCATCGAATCGTTTTTGGCGACATCGGCGAGTGAGGTCGCGGCCTGCTTGGCGGCGGGCTGGTCGATGCCGATCAGGCCCAGCGACAACGCCGCGGCATGACGGGCATTGGGTTCCCTGTCCTTCAACGCTTCGATCAACCCCGGCACGACCGCCGGATCGTTCGGTGCGATTTTCGTCATCGCCAGCGCGGCCCAGATGCGCACTTGCTGGTTCGGATCCTTCATCGCATCGGTCAGCGCCGGAGCAGCGGCCCTGGCTTCGGGTCCGAGATTGCGCAATGCGAGCGCGGCGCCAAGTCGCACTTCCGGGTCCTTGTCCTTCAATGCCGCCTGCAAGGTTTCCACTGAAGCGATGGCAGGCCCGGGCGGCGCCGCGGGCGCAGGCGGCGTTGCAACCGGAGCCGGATTTCCCGCGGCCGGTGTCGTCGGAGCGGGAGCGGGAATTGCCGGTGTCGGCTCCGCCGTCGGAGCGGGTGTCGG
>DATDFH010000523.1:0-4850 GCA_036522715.1 Verrucomicrobiia bacterium | reverse complement strand
GAGGGCCGCACGGGCAAGCCCCGAATTCGGCGGTGGCGCTTCCACATCGAAAACCAAAGATTCGTTTTGTTCCCGGGCGACCACCCGCGCCTGGAAATTGACGTGCATCAGTTCTATGGGGCTAACCTGCCATTGCCGCTTGCTCACGATGCAATGCTCGACCCCTAAGTTTGAGACATAGTGCTAAGCAGAGCTGCGGCTACTCGGACCAAAACGACCAACCGTACTTGATTTTCGCAATCACTAGGAAGGAGACCATGCCAATAGCGATCGCAATGGATTTCCATACCAAAGCCTTGCGTTCGGCCTCATCGAGTTCCTTGCGCAGATCCCGCATTTCCTGTTGTTCTTGCTCGGTCATGGAAGCATTTAATCCCTCGTGCGGCATCCGCGTCAAGCCCCCGGGCGCCTTTGTGCGCTGTTCGGCTCTAGATACTTCCCTTTCCCTTTGCCCCGCACGCCCCCTTCTGCTACTTTCCCCTGACTTATGCGCTCTGACACGATCAAGAAAGGCTTTGAACGCGCCCCGCACCGCTCGCTGCTGCGGGCCACCGGCTCCATCGAGTCGGAGGCCGATTGGGACAAGCCGTTCATCGCCATCTGCAATTCTTACACCGACTGCATCCCCGGCCACGCCCACTTGAACGAGGTGGGCATGCTCGTCAAACGCCTCGTGCGCCAGGCCGGCGGCGTGCCCTTCATCTTCAACACCATCGGCGTGGATGACGGCATCGCGATGGGCCACGGGGGGATGAAATATTCGCTGCCGTCGCGGGAGTTGATCGCCGATTGCGTGGAGAGCATGGTCAAGGCGCATTGTTTCGACGGGATGGTGTGCATCCCCAATTGCGACAAGATCGTGCCGGGGATGTTGATGGCGGCGATGCGGGTGAATATCCCGACGGTGTTCGTGAGCGGCGGGCCGATGGCGGCGGGCGTGGCCGAGCAATCCGCCGAGGGCGACTTGCCCCAGCATCTTCGCCCGGCGACGCAGAAGTCCGATCTCATCTCGGTCTTCAAAGGGGTGGGCGAATTGCAGGCGGGCAAGATCACCGAGGCCGATTTGAAGAAGCTCGAACAAAGCGCCTGCCCGACGTGCGGCTCGTGCTCGGGCATGTTTACCGCTAACTCGATGAACTGCCTGTGCGAGGCGCTCGGCATGGCGTTGCCCGGCAACGGCACGATCCTCGCCGTGTCGAAAGAGCGCGAGGCGCTTTATGAGCGGGCGGCGCACGCGATCGTCAAGCTCATCGAGCTGGACCTCAAGCCGCGCGACATCGCGACGGTGGCGGCGTGGGACAACGCCATCGCGCTGGACGTGGCGATGGGCGGCTCGACCAACACGATCCTGCACACGCTGGCCATCGCGCGCGAGGCGGGCATCGCTTACGACATCAAACGCATTGACGACGTCTCGCGGCGCGTGCCGTGCCTGTGCAAGGTGTCGCCCTCGTCGGCGTATCACGTGCAGGACGTGCATCGGGCGGGGGGCATCCACACGATTCTGGGCGAGCTGAAGCGCATGGGCGCGCTGACGCTCGACTGCAAGACCGTCACCGGCCACACGCTGGGCGAGAACATTGACCAATGGGACATGCGTTCGCCGAACGTGACGGCGTGGGCGAAGACGGCGCGCGTCTCGGGCTGCTCGGCCTTCGTGCTCGACCCGAACGACAAGCTCGGCCCCGCCGTGCGCACCTCGAGCGGCAATCTGGCGCCCAAGCCGTTGATGTTCTTCCCCGCCGACCCGCGCGCGATCACGCTCTGGCGCTTCGCCGCGGCGTTCAACACGAGCGATGCCGCCGCCGCCGCCGCGCTGTTCACGGAGGATGCGGAGTTTGAGAACGACCGGAGCGCAGGCTTTAGCCTGCAGCAAGCCACGAAGGCCGAAGGGTTTGAATCCGGCTCTGACGCTTCTTCCGGCACGACGTTGCTGCAGGCTAAAGCCTGCGCTCCAGTCTGGAAAGGCCCCTCCGCCATCGAGTCCGGCCTCAAAGAAGTCTTCGCCGAATCGCGCGGCATGTTGCGCGCGGAGCTTGGCCAACTCAAGAACACGCCCGTCCTCCTCATCTGGCAATACGCCAAAGGCGGTGAGAAGAAGCTCCATTGCCTCCTGCGCACCGGACGCTTGCGCGGCTGGCAGCTCAGCAAATGCTATCACGAATACCGCCCCGCGCAGCTCAAGGACGCACAGCCCGCCGGCCTCATGCCCTACGACTCCGCCTTCATGTTCAACGACAAGGACTGCATCCGCTCCAAGGACGCCGCCTACACCAAAGACGGCGGCCTCTCGATCCTCTACGGCCAGCTTGCCCCCGAAGGCAGCGTCGTCAAGACCGCCGGCATCAGCGACGCTTTCAAGGCTTACTGCGGCCCCGGCTTCGTGTTCGAAGGCCCGTGCGTCATCTTCGAGAGCCAGGAAGAGGCCTGCGAAGGCATCCTCGCCGGCAAGGTCAAAGCCGGCGACATCGTCATCATCCGCAACGAAGGCCCGCGCGGCGGCCCCGGCATGCAGGAGATGCTCTCGCCCACCAGCTACATCAGCGGCATGGGCTTGGGCGACAAAGTCGCGCTCATCACCGATGGCCGGTTCAGCGGTGGCACCGCCGGTGCCTGCATCGGCCACGTCTCGCCCGAAGCCGCCGAGGGCGGCCCCATCGGCCTGTTGCGCAACGGTGACCGCATCCGCATAGACTTCCCCAACCGCCGGATCGACACGCTCGTCTCCGAGTCCGATCTCACGGCGCGCAAGGCCACCTTCCAGCCCATCAAGCGCGACCTCAACGGCTGGCTGGCGCGGTATCAGAAGCTGGTGAGCAATGCGAGTCAGGGAGGGATATTGGTGGCGTGAATTAATTGAGCAACAGGGGCGCGAAATCCGAGGGCCGAAATCCGAAATCCGAAAGAAGGCCGAAATCCGAAACCCGAAGAATAGACGGACGGAGCTCAGTGATCCGGATTTCGACCTTCGGCCTTCTTTCGGATTTCGGACTCCGGCGCCCTTGACGAGCGCCGAGAAGGGTCGTAAACATCACCCATGAACGTTGAGAAAATCCGCAGCCGCGTGACCGGCGGTTTTCGACCCTTCATCCTTCGCACCTCGGACGGCCGCGAGTTCAAAGTTCCTCACCCGGAACTCATCGCGATCGGCAAGAGCGACGTCGCCGTAGTGGACAAGCAGGGGGACATCAACGTTCTCGAAGCTCTCCACATCGTCTCCATCAAAACTCCCAAAGTCAAAAACAACGTTGCGGGCGGGCATTGATTAGCGCGGCACCGCGAAATCCGACGGCCGAAATCCGAAACCCGAAGAACAGACGGGCGGAGCTCAGTGCTTCGGGATTTCGACCTTCGGCCTTCTTTCGGATTTCGGATTTCGGCCTTCGGATTTCCGCCTACTCCTCCTCGAATGAAACCCGTGGTACGAGGGGCCGCCACGCCTGCCATCTGACGAGGAAGAAGAACATCCGCCGCCGCCACGCCAACGCCCAGCCGCCTTCCACCTCGCCCGCCAGGATGGCGACGATGGCATCAGGCAGGTTGAACGGCGGACGCGGCTCGATGAACAGCTCTATGAAGGGCGTCGTATAAAACTCCTCGACCAGCTTCCAATAGAGCCGCATGTCGCGGAAGAAGCGCTTTTCGTAGGCGCGGAGGCGTGAAGCGCCATCGTCGCCCGCGGCCAGCGAATCGAGGACGGCCTTCGAGGCCAGCTTGGCCGAGTGCATCGCGAGGAAGACGCCCGCCGAGAAGATCGGGTCCATGAACCCCGCGGCATCGCCAATGCGGACGAGGCGCTCGCCCACGAGCCGGCGGTTGTAGTAGGAGAAGTCGCTGGTGGTTTGGATGGCATTCACGAGTCTCGCGTCCTTCATCCGCTCGCGCATGGCGGCGCTGGATTGCCAGATGCGCATGAAGACATCGGCCGGCGATTGTTTGGCGCGCGCAAACTCGTCTTGGTCCATCACGCACCCGACGCTGGTCCTGGTCTTCGAAATCGGGATGAGCCAGAACCATTTGTCGGCCAACCGCACGATGACGGTGTCCCCCGCGCGCGAACCTTCATCGGAGGGCACGCCCTCGAAGTGGCCGAAGATGGCGAGCTTCTTCATGTGCGGATGAATGACGCGCAGGCCCTGCTGGTTGCCGGTGAGATTGCCGCGCCCGCTGGCATCCACGACGAACGAGGCGCGAAACGTCTCGGCGGGGCCATTCTCGGGCCGGGCTTCGACCGCGACCTGGCCGGCTTCGTTGGAGAATTTGCCGACGGTCCAGCCTTCGCGCACGTCGGCGCCGGAAGCGCGGGCATGCTTGAGCAAGATATGGTCGAAGGTCGAGCGCTCGACCTGCATCGCGGCAGTCTCGTGGGTGAAGCGGCCTCGGCTAAAGGTGAGCTTGAGGGCTTTGCTGGCGTTGCCGATGTGGAATTGCGCGCCGTACTTTTTCGGGAAGCCTGCGGCCTCGAGCGCGGGCATCACGCCCATTTCCTCGAAGAGCCGGCGGTTGTACGGCAGCAGCGACTCGCCGATGTGGAAGCGGGGAAAGTGCTCCTTCTCGAGCAACAGCACGCGCTTCCCGGCGCGCGCAAGGAACGTCGCCGCCGCGCTGCCGCCAGGCCCGCCACCGATAATCAGGGCGTCGTAAGGTATACCTTCGGATTTCATTTCGCCGCCAGCGTCCGCTCCACCGCCTCCGCGATGGTGTTGACGCTGTGCAGGATTTGCTTGGCCGCCGCGGGGTCCGGGATTTTGAGGCCGAACGTTTTGTCCAGCGCAACGACAAGCTGCAAGGCATCGACCGAGTCCAGGCCAAGGCTCTCCGGGCCGAAGAGGGGCTGGTCATCACCGATC
>DATDFH010000522.1:0-4167 GCA_036522715.1 Verrucomicrobiia bacterium | reverse complement strand
AGTGACCGGGTGCGAATTATCCGGCGCGGCGGGAGCGGCAACGCGCACTGTCATGCCGCTGATGAGCGAGTCGGGCGGGTTGAGCACCACGCGATCCGACGGATTCACGCCCGCCAGCACCTCGAAGGTCGGCCCGAGATCGCGGCCCAGCGTGACCTGGCGCAACGCCACTTTGCCATCCGCGCCCACGACGGCGACCTGCGGTCCTTCGGCGCGGAAGATGAGCGTGTGCGCGGGAAGCGTGAGCGGCGCCTCGGTGTGCGCATCCACGAAGCGCGCCTGCGCGTAACTGCCCACGATCAACTTGCCCTCGGCGTTGTCGAGTTCGAGTTCCGTGAGCAGCGTGCGGGATTCGGAGTTCATCGCGCCGGAAGTGCGCACGACCTTCGCGGTGAACTTCTGGTTCGGCATTTCGGGAAAAACCACTTCCGCCGTGACGCCGGGCACCACTGCCCGCGCGGCGCTCTGGGGCACGCGGACGAACACACGCAGCTTGTCCGTCTGCGCGATGCGGAAAAGCTCGTGTGCCGCCGTGCCGCCCGCCGTGTTGGCGGTCGCGCTGATGAGATCGCCGACATCAGTGCGGCGCATCGTGATCGTGCCCTCGAACGGAGCGGTAATCCGCGCGAACGACTGCAGTTCCTCCAACCGGGTGACGTTGGCCTTCGCCGCATTCACGGCGGCAGCCTTCACAGCAAGGTCAGCGTCCTTTTCCTCGGCGTCCTGCGGGCTGACAATTTTGGCCTTGAGCATTTCGGCCCAGCGCGCCGAAGTGGATCGGGCAAGCACCTCGGAGGCCTCGGCCTGCTTGAGTTGTGCGCGCGACTGCGCGAGTTCCTGGCTCAGTTCTGGCGTGTCGATTTCCGCGAGTAATTGTCCCGTCGTCACGCGCGAGCCGATGTCCACGAGCCGCCGCTTGAGATAACCGTTGGCTCGCGCGTAGATCGGCCCTTCGACAAACGCGCGCACTTCGGCCGGCAAAGTCAGCGCCGCGGCCATCGGTCCGGGCGCGGGCGAAACGACCGAGACGAACGGCGTCGCCAGTTCGCGCGTGGTCTGGAGCAACGCGCCGCGCTGTCTGGCCCGCGGCAAATATCCCGCCACGACGGCCAGCACCGCCAGCGCGAGCAGCACGAAGCCGATGAACGCGAGCCGCGAACCGCTCACGCGGAGTGGCGCGGGCTTCGTTTCAGGCTCGGTGAGAACTGGAGTCACGGTGCGTTCGACGGTGTTCATGGTGTCAGAGATTCAGGCGGGTGTCGCCGCCGGAGTGAGACCAGGCTCGGTGCCCGGAGCCGTCTTGCGATGCATAATGCTGAAGACGGTCGGCACAAAGAAAAGCGTCGCGAAGGTCGCGAGCAACAGCCCGCCGATGACCGCGCGTCCAAGCGGCGCGTTTTGCTCGCCGCCTTCACCGAGGCCGAGCGCGAGCGGCACCATGCCGATGACCATCGCGAGCGCCGTCATGAGGACGGGCCGCAACCGGCTCGTGCCGGCTTCCCACGCGGCCGTCACGGGATCGAGGCCGCTGTTCAGGTTCGTTCGTGCGAAGCTCACGACGAGCACCGCATTCGATGTCGCCACACCCAAGCTCATCACCGCGCCCATCAACGCCGGCACGCTCAACGTCGTGAAGCTCAGGTAAAGCGCCCACGCCACTCCAGCCAGCGCGCCCGGCAGCGCGGTAATGATGATGAACGGGTCGAGCCAGCTCTGGAAATTCATCACAAGCAGCAGGTAGATGAGCGCGATGGCCATCACGAGCCCGATGCCGAGCCCGGTGAAGCTCGAATTCATCGTCTCCGCCTGACCGCGGAAGATGATGTAGCTGCCACGCGGCAATTCCTTCTCCGCCTGTTTGACCAGCGGCCGGATGTCGCGGAGCACGCCGCCGAGATCGCGGCCATCGACGCCACCATAAACGTCGATCACCGGTTGAACGTTGTAGTGCGAGAGCACGGCGGGGCCGCTGGCGCGTTCGACGGTCGCAAGGTTCGCGAGCAACTGCCCGTCGCTTTCGCCGGGGCGGCTGGCGTTGATCGGAATCGAGTTCAGGGCGGAGAGCGAATCCATCTCATGCTCGGGCGCGCGGACGTTGACAAGGTATTGAATGCCGACTGTCGGGTTCAGCCAGTAGCCCGGTTGCACCTGACCGCTGCCGCTCAACGTGAGCAGGACCGAGTTCGCCACGTCGCGCTCGGTGAGGCCCATCTCGCCGGCCTTGGTGCGATCGACGGCGACGTGCAGCTTCGGCTGGTCGGCGGGTTGTTGCACGCGGACGTCCACGGCGCCGGGCACGGAACGGATGCGATCGGTGAGCCGCGCGGCCACCTCGCGGTTGTGCGCGAGATCGCGACCGACGATCTGAATGTCGAATGGAGCGGGCAAGCCGAGGTTCAGCGTCTGGCTCACAATGTCGGCGGGCAGAAAATAAAACGTCACGCCGGGAAACTCGCGGTGCAGCCGTCGGCGCAGGCGGCGCACATACTCCGCCGTCGGCCCATGGTCGGGCTTGAGGCTCACAAGAATGTCGGCGTCGCCCACGCCGATGAGGCCGCTGTTGCTGTAGCTGAGGCTGATGCCGGAGGTCGGAATGCCGATGTTGTCGAGAATGCCGCCGAGTTCATCAGCCGGAACTTCGTTGCGGATCGCAGTTTCGACCTGGTCGACGAGTTTGGCGGTCTCCTCGATACGCGTGCCGCTGCGCGCGCGCAGGTGCAGGCGGAACTGCCCGGCGTCAACCTTCGGGAAGAAGTCCTGGCCCAGCTCGAACACGAGCATCAGCGAGCCCGCGCAGAAAAGCAGAAACAAAATTGAAAATGCCGCGCGATGGTGTAGCACCGCTTCGAGCAGATCGCGATACCCGGCGCGGAAGCGCGCGAAGCCGCGTTCGAATACGCGCTGGATGGCAACAAACGGCCGGAAGAAGATCGGCGCATCGTCCGTCTCGCGCCGACGGAACATCGTGCCGCCGGTTTCGAGCGCGTGCAGCGCGGCGTGCTTCGCGGCGAAGCGCTGATACACGTTCCGGTAAAACCACATCACCAGCGTCGGGATGAGCGTGCGGGAGAGCGTGTAGCTCGCGAGCATCGCAAACACGACGGCCTCCGCCAGCGGCACGAAGAGATGCCGCGCAACGCCAGTCAGGAAAAACATCGGCACAAACACGATGCAGATGCACAGCGTGGAAACGAAGGCCGGCAGCGCGATTTCCTGCGCGCCGTCGAGGATGGCCTGCTCCAGCGGCTTCCCGGTGGCCATCTGCCGGTGGACGTTTTCGATTTCCACCGTCGCGTCGTCCACGAGGATGCCGACCGCCAGCGCGAGACCGCCGAGGGTCATGAGGTTGATCGTCTGCCCCAGCGCGCTGAGTGTCGCGAGCGAGGCAAGCACCGAGAGCGGAATGGACAACGCGATGATGAACGTGCTGCGCCATGAACCGATGAACAGCAGGATCATCACGGCGGTGAGCGAAGCGGCGATGACGCCTTCCTTCACCACGCCGTCGATCGCGGCGCGCACGAACAGCGACTGGTCGGCGAATTCGCGAATCTCCAACTCCGGCGGCAGACCGCTCAGGATGCGCGGCATTGCCGTCTTCACGCGGTCCACTACATCGAGCGTGGAGGCCGAACCGCTCTTCAAAATAGTCAGCAGCGCGCCGCGGATGCCGTTTTGCCGCACGACATTTTGCTGCGGCTGATAACCATCACGCACTTGCGCCACGTCGCGGACGAAGATCGTCGCGCCATTCACGGTCTTCACCGGCATGTTGTTTAGCTCATCCAAAACTTTCGGACTCGAATTGAGTTCCACGTCGTATTCGAGCGGGCCGATTTTCGTCGAGCCGCCGGGGAGGATGAGGTTCTGCGCGTTCATCGCATTCACCACGTCCTGCGGCGCGAGGTTCTTCGACTTCAACGCCGCGAGATCGAGGTCCACCGAGACGAGGCGCGTCTTGCCGCCATACGGCCACGGCACCGCCGCGCCCTGCACCGTCGAGAGGCCGACGCGCACCTGGTTCTGGCTGATGTCGTAAAGCTCCTGCTCGCTCAGCGTCTTGCTCGTCACGGCGTATTGGAGGATCGGAACCGTCGAGGCGTTGTAGCGGATGATGAGCGGCGGCGTCTGGCCGGGCGGCATCTGGCGCATGATCGTCTGCGCGAT
>DATDFH010000521.1:0-3557 GCA_036522715.1 Verrucomicrobiia bacterium | reverse complement strand
ATCCCTGCAGGATGGCGCGCGTGATCGGATCAATGTTCGGCAACTCCTTCGCCTTGCCGCCGTAGGTGATGTGCAAGCGGTCCACTTGCGGCGGCGCCAGTTGGGCGAGCAATTTGCCGAGCTTCTCCCCAAGCGTCAGGTACGGTTTAACCTGCTCGTAAGTCTTCGCGTCGAGATACGGGAGGTTGACCGCGTTGCGGACTTCGCCGGTCAGCAAGTAGCCCACGATAACTTCGGCGACTTCGATCCCGCACTTCTCCTGTGCCTCGGCCGTGCTCGCGCCGAGGTGCGGTGTGAGCGTGATGCCGGGATGTTTGCGAAAAGGATGATCGGCAGGCAGCGGCTCCGTGCTGAATACGTCCAGCGCAGCAGCGGCGACCTTGCCCGAATCCAGCGCGGCGATCAGGTCCTGCTCGACGATGATTTCGCCCCGCGCGCAATTCACGATGCGCACGCCCGGCTTCATCTTCGCAAACGCGCCGGCGTTCAACATCCCGCGCGTCTGCTCGGTGACAGGCATGTGGATGGTGATGAAATCGGCTTCGCGATAAACGGCGTCCAGCTCACTAGCCATCTCAATGCCGAGGGCCTTCGCGCGCGCCTCGGTGAGGAATGGATCGTAGCCGACCACCCGCATCCCGAAAGCCAGCGCGCGTTTGGCGACTTCACTGCCGATGCGGCCCATGCCTAGCACGCCGAGTGTTTTGCCAGCGAGTTCGACGCCTTGAAATTGTTTCCGGTCCCACTTGCCCTCGACCATTGTGGCGTGGGCTTGTGGCACCTTGCGCGCGAGCGCCAGGATCATCGCGAAGGAAAGTTCGGCAGTGGTGATGGTGTTGCCACCGGGAGTATTCATCACGACGACGCCTCGTTGTGTTGCGGCTTCGACGTCCACGTTGTCCACGCCCACGCCAGCGCGACCCACGACGCGGAGTTTGGGCGCGGCCTCGATGACCTTTCGGGTGACTTTCGTTTCCGAGCGCACGACGAGCGCGATGGCGTCGGCCACCATCGGCAAAAGCTCGGCCTCGTTCAAGCGCTTGGGCAGCACGACGACTTGAAACTCAGGCCGTCGCTGGAGGAGCGCGATTCCCTTCGGCGAAACCGGATCACAAACCAGAATCTTCATTCAAATGAGCGACCAGTGTAGGCACACCCCGACGGCAGGTCAAATCCTCATAGCCACCAGCGTGTGTGCCGAATCAGCCCAAACAAGCCTTGCCTTGCCGTCGGCTTCGCTCCACATTCCGCGTCAGGCTGACACGATAAACCGTCCAGGAACAACGCCGTCTCCATGATTCGCTCGCTGGTGTTCACAACGCAGGGTCGCTTGCACAGCAAGAACATTGAAATGTTCCTGATGCCGACCTTGCTGACGGACACAAACTTGTTCCTATGGGTTGATCTCGAAAGCGCGACGCCGGAAGAAACCAAGTTCGTGCTCGAAGAAGTTTTCCATTTCCACCCGTTGTCCATCGAGGACTGTGTCGCGGTCAGCCCGTCGCCCAAAGTGGACGAGTACACGCCGAAGGAGGGTGACAAGTTCTCGCCGTATCTTTTCATGGTGATTCACGCGGTGGATTACAGCCGCACGGACGGGACGTTTGCCACCAGCGAACTGGATTTTTTTCTCGGCAAGAATTTTCTCGTCACCTACCACCGCGGCCCCATCCGCGCCGTTTTGCAAACGGAGGAACGCGCCGTCAAGGCCACCATGCACATCGCCCGCGCGCCGGACCGCGTGGCGCACACGTTGCTCGACGAGATTGTGGACAATTACAAGCCGGCGCTGGAGGAATTGTCACTGGAGATCTCTGAACTGGAGCAACAGGCGTTGCAAAGCCCGGGGAAGCGCACGCTCAATAAAATCCTCCTGGTAAAGAAGGAGGTGATGCACCTGCGCCAGATCATCGGTCCGCAGCGCGAAGTGCTGGCACGGTTCGCGCGCGGCGAGTTCAAGCTCGTGCGTCCACATCTCGTGCCTTACTACCGCGACGTGTATGACAGCCTCTTTCGCATCGCCGAACTGGCACAGTCCTACACCGATTCGCTCACGGGCATTTTGCAAGTCTATCTGAACATGTCGTCCAACCAGACGGGCGAAGTGGTCAAGCTGCTCACGCTCATCACCGTCATCACAACGCCGTTGATGATGATCGGCACGTGGTACGGAATGAATTTTCACAACATGCCGGAGTTGAGTTGGGAACACGGCTATATGGTGGCGGCGGGAATAACGTTCGTCACCACGCTGCTGACCTATTTGTATTTCAAAATGAAGAAGTGGTTCTGAGACATGCCCGCCCCCAAATCCAGCTTCCTTGAAAAAGTCCTGGGCCGCATCGGGCGGCTCGACGCGGAGGGTTTGCAAACGGTCGTCAAACGGCTGGCGCGCGAGCGGAATTTTCTCGAAACGCTCTTCAACGCCATCGAGGACGGGTTGGTGGTGGTGGACGAACACGGACGCATCATTTACTTCAACCAGGCCGTCACGCGGCTGCTCGGCTTGCAATCCTCGATCGAAGGGCAGCACATCGCCGAGACTCTACCGGAACTGGATTGGGAAAAAATCTCGCACTTCGACTCGGCGGGCGGGCCGCACGTTGTGCGGCATGAGTTTGAGGTGCAGTATCCGCGGCCGCGCTTTCTCCGGCTCTACGCCGCGCCGTTGGATGGCGAGGAGGCCGGCAGTGCCGGCGTGGCGCTCATCGTTCACGACGCGACCGAGGCGAGGCAGAAAACCTACGAGGCCATCGAGAGCGAACGCGTGCAGGCGCTCACGTTGCTCGCGGCGAGCGTCGCGCATGAGATCGGCAATCCACTCAACGCCCTGCACATCCATCTCCAACTCATGGAGCGCGAGTTGAAGAAACTGAAGACATCGCCGGCTCGCGGCGCGGCGCGGCCCCGCTCACAAGTTCTGGCCGCCGAGGCGGACGCCGCGGATGTGGCGCGCAAGCTCGATCAATATCTTTCCGTCGCGAAGGGCGAGATCAACCGGCTCGACTACATCGTCACGCAATTCCTCCAGGCCATCCGGCCCGCGCCGTTGCAGATCAAAGTTATGTCGCTGAACGAAGTTGTTCAGAAGACGCTCCAACTCCTGCAGCCTGAACTGGACAACCGCAGCATCACGGTCAAGACGAAACTCGCGCGCCATCTGCCCGCGACGCCGATTGACCCGACGCAAATCCAGCAGGCGCTGGTGAATCTCATCAAGAACGCGATGCAGGCGATGACCAAGGGCGGCACGCTGACGCTACAGACCGGCGAGAGCCAGGACGCAGCGTGGGTCAGTGTGGCGGACACGGGCGGTGGGATTCCGCAGGAGCAAATTAACCGCATCTTCGAGCCGTTCTTCACGACGAAGAAACAGGGCACGGGGTTGGGCCTAATGATCGTGCAGCGCATCGTGCGGGCGCACGGCGGGCGGATTGAACTGGACAGCCACGTTGGGCGCGGGACGACGTTCCGGCTGTGGCTGCCGTTGCACGAGCGGAGGCCGAAACTGCTCGAAGCGCCGCTGCACGACTGAGTTTGTTGAATGAAACCGACCC
>DATDFH010000520.1:0-6220 GCA_036522715.1 Verrucomicrobiia bacterium | reverse complement strand
CAGATAGACATCGAGATATTTGTAGTTGATGCCGATTTCGAGTCTGGGGCTGAACTTGTATCGGAGCGCGATCGACGCCTGAAACGCGCCATCTGTTTCGTCCACGCCTGGACCCGAGACATACGCGCCGCCACCGCCAATGCCGACCGACACGTCCGACTGCGGGCAAAGTGGCATCGTGGCGGCAAGCCCGACGACCAACGGCAATTGCCAGAGATCGCCGCCGCCCGAGGACACTCCGATCGAGTTATAGATCAGCGCCGAATCCAGTTCGGCGGCGATCGTCACCTCGCCCGCCTTGCACAGATCGTATCCGACCCCGAGGCTGAAGCGCGCACCGGTATCAATCGAGGTCGCTTTGGCGTCCGTGATCGCAATGCCGGCATCGCCAGTGACGTAGAGCCCTTCGGCCCGCGAGCTGGCTGCAACTGCGACGAGGGTGATGACGCCGAGCACCGCCGCCCGGCGAAGTGAGTTGAATGGATGATTTTGCATGGTTCGTTATTGTGCTGCTGCGTTTGATCCTACTGCCATTTGTTGCCCAATGGATTCGCCCATTGCCGTAACGTTGCGCCGAATCCTGCGCGGGCTTCCTTCGGTGTCAACGGGAAATCTTCGGCACAGTCATTGCGCGGCGAGGCGCAGCTAACCCTTCTTGGGCGGCGTGGGCGGCGGAAGCACCGGCGCGGAGGTCGCCACCGGCGGAGGCGTCACGCCGGGCACCAATGTCGCGGGCAGTGCGGCAGGCGCAGCCGAAGTGGGCATGGCCGGGTGAAAGTTCGGCACGAGCTTCTGAAAATCCGCGCGCGCGCGCAGTCCGTTGAAGCGTGTGTCGGTCTCGGACATCGGCGCGAGATCGCGGGCGTCAGGTTGTTTGGACCGGCGCTCCTTGCTCAGTTCAAGCGCCCTCGCGAGGTTGCTCACGGCGTCGTCGCCCTTCCCCAGCACGGCCTGCACCGCCGAAAGATCGTAATTGGCTTCCGGGCCCGGCAACAGCACGACCATCTTTTTCATCGCACCTTCGAGCCGTGGAAATTCCTGCAACTGGAGGTACGCCTGCGCGACGTTCATCACCACCGTCGTGTCGGCTCCCGGCGAAGCGAGGATCTGGTCGAGCATCGCAACCGCTTCGGGGCGGCGCTGCTGGGCGAGGAGTTGTTGCACCTGGCCGAAAACGGCGGCGACGTTGTTGGGCACCGCCGTTGGCGCTGCCGCTTGTCCACCAGCGGGCTGTTGGGGCCTCATGCCTTTCAACTGCTCGGCCAGTCCGGCGACGGCGGCGTTCTCCGGGTCGAGTTTCCGGCAAAGGTTCGCGATGAGGTAGGCGTCCTCCGCCCGGCCAAGCGGCACGAGCAAATTGACATAACGAAACACCGCCTCGGGGCTGAACGGACAAAACGCGAACGCCTGCCGGAAGGTGAAGTCGGCCGCGGCGATCATCCGGGCGCGCTCGGCCGGGCTCTTGGAATTGTTGATGCGCCACGCATAGACGCCGCCGATGGCGCTGCGCAGTTTTGAAAACGCCTTCTGCGCATTGTCGTCGCGGATGAATTCGCCCGTGCCTTTAAACTTACTCAGGTCGTGGCGCAGATAGGCGCGCTCGGCCCACTCGCAGATTTCCTTCACGGACGTGTCGTCCTTGATCCAGTTGCCGATCATGCGGCCGGAAAATTGCGACCAGAATTCCTTGTCGCGATTGACGATGTCGTCGGTCAACTCTGGCAACGGCTGACGGTTGATCTTCATGATCACCCCGAACGGCGTGAGGTAGGGATACATCCAGTCGAGCGGGAAACTTTCCTCGACGTAGAATTCGTGGTCGGGGTTTTTGTCGAAGATGACCTTGGTGAGCAGGCCGTTGATCGACATGACGGCGACCTGGCCGGAGACCTGCACGCGGCCCTGATCGATGCGCACGTCTTCGCCAGGCTTGATCTGCTTCGGCTCGCTCGGGAACTGCTGGTCGTGCACCTTCCGGCGCTGGGCGTCCTGGATGTAATCCTGAAACGCCTGCTGCGAGTCCTCGATCGTCGGCGTCTTGATTTCCAGATCGGGATAAACCCCGCCGAGACTGGTCGCGATGAGTTTGGGATAATTCGCCTCGAAGATCTCCCGGCCCATGCGGATGCGCGCGGCGGTCGGCAGGCCCTGCGCGATGAAACGGCGCAGCCGCGGCGTGAACTGGATCTGGTCGATGTGGCTGGCGTGCCAGATCCAATTGGGGTTGTTGCGATACTCGTTGAGCGCCCCGACGATCTGCTTGTCGCGCTCGCCGGGATTGTTCATCTCGCGTCGCGCGATGGTCTCGACCTGTTCCTCGAGCAGGCGACGCGCCTTGAACTCGTCTTTGAGCATCGCGTTGAAATCGTTCGCAAGTGCGGACGCGAAGTTTCGGCTGGTGTAGCCCTTGTCGAGCATCTCGCGCGTCGCGGCCGCAAGATGCTCGTAGAGATATTTCGAGAGCGGGTCCTGTTGCGGCCCCGGCTTGAGCCGCGCCGCGAAGGCCGTGACATCGGTGAAATCGTCCGGCTTGAACAACGAGGTGCCCGCGCGGCGCGCCGTTTCGATCCGGTCGCCGATGCCGAGGAACAGCAGGTCCAGCGGCTTGACGAGATCGGTCTTGAAGAACTCGGTGAAGAACGGCGGGTCGTGCTGCGCGCTGCGATTGTAGTGCGCGCGGATGTAGCTGAGGTAGGTCGCGTCGGCCAGCGCGTTCTGCGTGATGAGATAACAGTCGCGCCGGTCGAAGTTCGGGTCCTCTGACTGGCGGCAACTCGGCGGGATGAAACTCTCGCAGTAGATCATGTAGGTCGGATTGAACCGGCCCGGGTCGGTGCCGCCGAAGACCACGGCGTCGCGGGCCATCTCCGGATAAAGTGGCTTGCTCTCCTTGTCCTTGAACGGCGGCGTGAACATGTCGTGCCCGAACCAGTAGCCAAAAAGGTGGCCGCTCTGCTCGTTGTCCCCCCAGTGTTCGAGCACCGGCTTGGCGGGCAACAGCGCAAACAGGCCAAGCATCAACGCCATCGGCGCGCGCTCGCGCGAGCGGAACAGCCCGACCAGCGCAATCAGCGCCAGCGCCAGCCCTGCCAGCTCCGCGCCACGCGACACCGCGTCCGCCTGTGGCATGAGGTCGAATGCACTGGTGATCGAGTAAAGCGTGTGGTCAACCAGGTGCGAAAAATTGAACGGCGGCGCGGCCACTTCACGCCAACTGGGGCCGGTCGAATAAACCACCGTGACGGAAAAGAGCGCCACGCCGGCCGAAATCCCGGCGAACCACATCATCGGCCGGCGCCAGCGCGCGTAATTCGTCGCCAGCAACGCGCCCAGCAGCGCCAGGCCGTAGCCCGTCCACATCGCGAGCATGACGTGCGACGAGGTGAAGAAAACGCGATTGAGTTCCTTGCTCTGCTTGTCTGGCGCGGGGTTCAACAGGATCAGGAGCATCAACGCCAGCCCAAGGTAAATCGCGCCGAGGCCGAACATCCATGCGCGCTCGGGCTTGTTGAGGAAGCGGATCATCACGTGGACGAGCACCAGCAAGTCGATGAAGAGCAGGATGACGATGAAGAACCACACCAGGTGCACCAGTCCTTTTGCGTCCCAGTTGCTGCCCTTGGCATAGCCGCTGAGCGCGGCGGCCACGAGAAAGAGCGCCACGATGCCGCTGTTGATCAGCCCCAGCAGTCGCATGTCCTTCGCCCCGCCGTCGCGCCGCAAGTTCACGGCGAGCACCGCGAACGGAATCAACGCCAGCGCGAGATACACCAGGTTGAACTCATCCACGCACCCGGTGAAATATTGCCAGACTTGCCCGGCGAAACGATCCGGCTCGTCGATGATATTCGCCGGATTGGCCTTCTCATACTGGCCACGCTGCAACGCGTGCCAGAAACCCTCGACCGTGCGCGGATACCCCCAGTTAAGGGGCGGGTTGCTCATGCTCGCGACGGGCATGTAAAAGTAAAACGCCGCACCGGCCACCCACAGCACTCCCATGATGATCACCGGCACCGTCTCCGTAAAAATGCCGCGCGTCTGCACGACCAGCCACGCACAGGCGATCAGCGAGAGGATGCCCACCACGTTGAAGATCACGAACAACGGCGGATTGCCGTCGAACATGTGCAACGAGCCGCTGGCCTTGAGCAACACCGCCCCGAGGTAAATGATGCTGTTGCCCAGGAACAGGTCGCGTCCCAGTTTCGGTTGCGCCGCCGCGACCAGCACCTCGATGCCGATGGCCGCCACGATGAGCGTCTGGTGGTTGGTGAAGCAGATGCCGAAGACGAACAGCGCCGCGTAGAGGTAGCGCTTCTGCTGCGGTGCATACAGCCAGCGCAACAGGAAGATCATCACCAGCACGAGCGAGAGCACGCTCAAGGTGTACACCTCGACAATCACCGCCTGGCTCCAGTAGTAACCGTTGAAACCCATCAGCAGGCCGCCGACGAATCCCGACGCCAGGCACAGCATTTCCTCCAGCTTGGGATCGAGTTCCTTCAACTCCGGCAGACTCTCCATCAGCATCCGGCTGCCGCGGGAGACCATCATCGCGATGATCCCGCACGCGATCGCCCCCGCGAACGCCGACGCCACGCCCACGCGCCATGCGACGTTCCCAATCGGCAGGATGCGCGTGAAGCACCACGTGTAGATCGACCACACCGGGTACCCCGGCGGATGCGGGATGCCCGCGTAGAATGAACCGGTGGAAAGTTCGCCCGAGTCCTCCAGCGTCACGTTCGGCGCGAGGGTGAGCATGTAGCCCACCATCACCACCAGCGACACCAGCAGGAAGCCCCACCAATCGATCGGGCGGAACAGCGGCGCGACGGGGCCTTTGGGCGGTTCCACGCGGATGGGGCCGGATTTGGGCGCGGGAGTGCTGGCTTTGGCGGGCGCGGCGGGTGCCGGACCAGGTTGGGCCTTGGGGGCGGCCTGGCCTTTCTTAAGTTTACTCATGTCTGTTGCTCAGAAACCGTTGGTCCTCAGAAGCGAATACGAGCCAATAGTTGAAGGTGATTCCCCGCCGTTTGTCCATCCCAAACTCGGCTCGCGAAAGACCGCGAAAAGGTTGTGCTCAAGACCGATCTGCCGCAATTGCGGCGATGGGAACGGTCCGCTCCACAGCGCGACCTCGCTCCCCTGCCCGCCCGCGCTCGCGACCGGGCCGGTTTCGCGCGCCAGCACAAGCATCACCGTGCAGCACGCCAGCGCCGGCGCCAGCCAATGCCACGCCGGCGCCGGCACCTCCGCCGCCGGCGCACGTGCGCGCCCGAACACGCGCCGCTCAACCGCCGCCGACGGTCCGCGGGGCGTCCAGGAACGCAAACGATTCTCTTCCTCCGTCCAGTTCAGGTTCGAGTTGTTCATAGAGTTTTTCTCCGTTGAGGCACGCGCGCAGCTTTTGCAGACCGCAGCGGTAACGGCCCGCCGCGGTGTTGGGCGAAAGGCCTTGCAGCCGGCCGATCTCCTCAAACGTCAGCTCGTGCCAGATTTTCAAGACGATCACTTCACGTTGCTCCACCGGCAGCGCCGCCAGACACCGCATCGCCGCGCGCTCGGCCGGGGACTCATCCGGCTCGCGCTGGAACCAGCGCGCCGATTCGAACTCACGCGCCACGCGGCGCCACAAGCTCCGGCGGTGGTTGAGCGCGCGATTGCGGAAGCTGCGCACCGCGTAATGCTCCGGCTGCGCCGGCGGCGCGGCGAGCTTCAGCAACGCGGCGAAAGTTTCCTGCAACACATCCTCCGCCTCGCCGTGGGAGAGGCCGAGCGAACGGCCGTACAGGATCAATCCCGCCGCACGCTCGTGATAGAGCCGCTCGCACCAGTCGTTGCCCATTGGGGACGCCATGAGTTCACCCGATAGACACCGCGAGGGCGGAATTTGTGTGAACAAAGCGAAGAATTCTTCCGCCGGACGATCACCGCCCCGCAGGGTTTGGCGCTCAGTCGTCGAGCGGGACGTACGGCTCGGGCAGCGCGCGGTAGAAACGCGTGCTGACATCGGGCGCGTCGGGATCGACGTAGTGGATCGCGCCGTCGGTCACGGCGTTGGTGCAGACCGGGGTCCAGTGGAGCAGGTCGGAGGAGATTTCGAGCCGGTAGCCGGCGCCGTTGGTTCCCGGCACGGTGACGTGGAAGCAGTGATCGAAGAGCGAGAGCAACGTCGGGCGCGGCTGGTCGATGTCCACGATCATCGCCGCGGCGC
>DATDFH010000519.1:0-2521 GCA_036522715.1 Verrucomicrobiia bacterium | reverse complement strand
GCCCACGGCGCTCAAGAACCAGTGCCTCGACACCGACCAAGCCACCGCCGCGCTCATCATCGATCTCAAGCAGCGCGGCCTGCTCGATGACACGCTCGTCGTGTGGGGCGGCGAGTTCGGCCGCACGGTCTATTCGCAGGGCAAGCTCACCGAGGACAACTACGGCCGCGACCATCACCCGAAGAATTTCTGCATGTGGCTCGCCGGCGGCGGCATCAAGGGCGGCATCTCCTACGGCGAGACCGACGACTTCAGCTACAACATCGCCGAGAACCCCGTCCACGCGAACGACGTCAACGCGACGATCCTCCACTGCATGGGCATCGACAACGAGCGGTTCACCTTCAAGTTCCTCGGCCTCGACCAGAAGCTCACAGGCGTGGAGGGAGCGAAGCCGGTGAAGGCGGTGCTCGCCTGAGTCGTAGCAGCCGCCTTACCCCGGCTGCTACAACTCATTTTCCTTGTCCCCGTAGAACAACCGATGCGCCCGCTCAAAATCCGCCTCCGGCACGAGCACACGCGCCGGCCGGCTCAAATCCTCGGGATCGTCCTCCGCGTTCACGAACTCCTGCACCGCCGCGACGCCGTGCTTCTCCAACATCACCACGAGCATCTCGGTGTTCACCGCTGGACCGGTGTAGAAAAGTTTCACGGCGCGAGTCTGCGGCGCGCATCAAGGAATGACGAGCGTGTTGGTCAGTACCGCGGAGTTCTGAAAAACTTGCTGAAGCAGCGGAGATGTTGTCTGGAGAACGGTTCCATCGGCCACCGAGACGTTGCCGACGACTCGGTGGATGGTTGAGTCCCATGATAGATGGGACAGCGTGCTGACTTTGTGAACACCACTTTTCAACCGGGTATCGTCGTGAACAAGGTTTCGATCTGAAGCCAGTATAATGTTCGTTCCGGTAGGGTGCGAACTTAGATTTAGCGCGTAGCTAGTCAGCGAAGGAGCGTTCGTAAAACTCCGGTTCGGAGGCTGACGTTCAATGTCAGAAGGGCATGTGAGGATCTTCGGCGTTTCCAACTCCAAGCGCATCGCATACCACTGCGCCCAAATGTTTGTACTGTCGCCCAATTCGAGCGTGCCGCCTCGCTTAGTGGATAGCTCCCATGGAAATTGGTCACCATGATCTCCCGCCCACAGCCGCGCGGCCAAGGTGGTCGCCTTTAGATTGCTGACGCATTTAATCCGGCGCGCGCTCCCAGGTCGGCGCGGCTGGATCGCTGGATAAAGCAAGCTGACCAAGATCGCCAATACCGCAACGACCACGAGCGCTTCGACGAGCGTCATTCCGCTCTCAGCGGCCTCACGCACAAACCCGCCGGTAATGTCGCCTCGTTTTGCGACTCGAATCATCATTTGGTCCTTCGACACCATCGCACTGATTCTAGCAGCGTGAGTGCCTCGTGTGATTCCCAGCGAGAATAAACTTCGGCCGTCCAGCGCCGGTGCGGGCCTCACGCAAAAGGCGCGAGATGCACCACAGCCAAAGTAGCGGTTCGTCCGCCCGCTCCGACCTCACCCGGACGTGATCTGTGCGGCAAATCATCTTGCTCTCAATTATTCTACCTTTCCGGGCTGCTACCCGCAGCTAAACTCCGTCTCATGCAATTCGGCATCTGCAACGAAATCTTCAAGGACTGGAAACTCGAGGACGCGATGGCCTACGCCAAGCGCGCCGGCTACGACTGCATCGAGATCGCGCCGTTCACACTCTGCAAACACGTCACCGACCTCGGCCCCGCCGACCGGCAGAAGATCAAGGACGCCGCCGCGCGCACGGGCATCACGATCAGCGGCATCCATTGGGTGCTCGTGCAGACCGAGGGCATGTATCTCACGCACCCCGATGCCGCCGTCCGCGAGCACACCGCGAACTATTTCGTCGAACTCGTGAACTTCTGCGCGGACATCGGCGGCAGGATCATCGTGGTCGGCTCGCCCAAGCAGCGGAACCTCATGGACGGCGTGACCTATGAGCAGGCGTGGGCTTGGGCGACGGATGTTTTCCGCCCCGCGGTCAGGCGCGCCGAGCAACGCAGCATCACCATCTGCTTCGAGCCGCTCGCGCCGAGCGAAACGAACTTCGTCAACACTGCCGCTGAAGGCATCCGGTTTGCCAAGCAGTTCAACTCCACAGGCATGAGCATCATCCTCGACGTAAAGGCGATGTCGTCTGAAGACAAGCCCGTGCCACAGATCATCCGCGAGTCCAAGGGCAACTTCTCCTACTTCCACGCCAACGATGTGAACCTCAAAGGCCCCGGCTTCGGCGACGTGGATTTCAAACCCATCGCCGCCGCGTTGCGCGAAGTGGGCTACAACGGCGTCGTGTCGGTGGAAGTCTTCAAGTTCGAGGAAGGCGCCGAGGTCATCGCCACGAAGAGCATTGAGTATCTCAAGAAAACGTTCGCGTAAGCACGTTACTTCGCCATCACCACATTGCTTCGCACCGCGGCCGGTTTTCGTCCGCGAATCAACCCGGCAAAGTCATCCAACAGCGAGTAAACCACCGGC
>DATDFH010000518.1:0-4338 GCA_036522715.1 Verrucomicrobiia bacterium | reverse complement strand
AAGGCTGGATGCGGTCGTCGTGGCAGAGCGTCGGCACTTCGACAGCGAGCTGCTTGAGCGCCTGGTTGATCGTGAGTCCGTCAGCGAACTCGTGCGACTGGCCGTTGATGGTTACTTGAAGCATGGCTCAACCTCCGAAGGATAGTAGCGCAGGATGGATTCGGCAAAGCGCGCGAGGCCGGTGCCGTGGCCGCACAGACTCGCGAGCTTGAGCGCGGTGACGAGTTCGCGGCACTCCTGCAAGTCGGCCTTCGTCGCGTCGCCGGCGCAGGCGTTGGCGAAAATTTCCTCCACGCGCCCGCTGCCGCTGCGGCACGGCGTGCACTTGCCGCACGACTCGTAGGCGCCGAACGAAAAGACGTGCTCGACGAGCGACGGAATGGACGTGTGTTCATCGAACGCAACCACGCCGCCGTGGCCCACGCCCGCGCCGATGGCGGCGAGTTCCTCAAAGCCGAGCGGCGTGTCGATAAGATGCGGCGGGATGATGCCGATGATGGGGCCGCCGATGAGGATGCCATTGAGCTTGCCGCCGTTGCGCAGCCCGCCGCCGATTTCCTCGACGATGTGCCGCACGGTGACGCCGAACTCGACCTCGTAAAGGCCGGGGCGGTTGAAGAGCGAATTGAGCGAGAGCGCCTTCGTGCCGCGGCTCTTCGAGAAGCCGAGCTTCGCGTAGGTGTCGCCCCCATTCGTGACGATCCACGGCACGTTGACGAGCGTTTCGACGTTGTTGAGCAGCGTCGGCTTGTCGAACAAACCGCGCTCGGTCGGATACGGCGGACGCGCCATGACTTCGGGACGTTTGCCTTCGATGGAGCGGAGCAGCGAAGTCTCCTCGCCGCAAACGTAGCTGCCGTGGCCGGTATAGACTTCGAGTTCGAAGTTGAAACTCTTCCCGCCAACCTTCGCACCGAGCCACCCCGCCGCGCGCGCCTCGGCGATGGCGTCGCGGAGCACTTTGTTCGCGAGCGGATATTCGAGGCGGACGTAGATGTAACCCTTGCTCGCGCCGACCGCGTAGCCCGCGAGGATCATGCCCTCGATGAGCGCGTGCGGATCGTCCTCCATCAAGTAGCGGTCAATGTAAGCTCCGGCATCGCCTTCATCGGCATTTGCGACGACGTATTTCTCACCGGCGGGCTGTGACGCAACCGCGCGCCATTTGCGTCCGGCGGGAAATCCCGCGCCGCCACGTCCGCGCAAGCCGGAAGTTTCGACGGCAGCGAGAATTTTTTCCGGCATCTGTTCGAGCGCCTTTCGGAGCGCGGCATAGCCACCGAGCTTTTCATACGCCGCGAGTGATCGCGCTCCACCCGCGACGATGCGGCCGAGCACAATGCCGTGCGGAGCGAACACTTTCACTGGCGGACGCGGGTGGGTCTGGCCTTTCGCAGGCGCCGCGAAGCATTCACCAAGACAGTAAACGCGCGGATTCTGCGCGGACGCCTCGGCCCACAACGGAGCATTAAGATGGCGAGCCGCGAAACACGCCGTGCCCTGACACGCTTTGCCGACGTGTTCGCCGTGCGGCAGGTGGTAGAACGACTCGACGTCCGGCGCGAGCGCTGGCGGGGAACCGGTGGCGGTGGTGGCGTGCATGGTTTCGGTGAGTCGGGCGCTGCCCGCCGGCTTGTGGGCGGGATTATTTCTTCAGACCGCGTCCGCCGCGGCCCTTGAACGTGAGTTCGGCGATGCCCGATTTGTCGAGGCCGCCGAGTCCCATCTTGGTCATCTTGCTGAACTGTTTGAAGGTCGCGCCCGCCAGCGGCAGGTCCATCTTCTTGTCCTTCGCCAGCGAGAGCGCGATGCCGGAATCTTTCGCGGCGTGCTCGGCGCTGAAGAAGCACGAATGGTCGCGGTTCAACATGTCCTCGCCATCGGTGACGAGCACGCGCGAGTTCGCGCCCGTCTGGGAGAAAACTTCCATCACCGTCTTGAGATCGAGTCCGAGCGCGGACGCGAGGCCGAGGCCTTCGGCGAGGCCGGCGGTATTGATGTTCATCACCATGTTGACCAGCGCCTTGACCTGCGCGGCCTGGCCGGAGGCGCCGATGTGGCGGAGCAGCTTGCCCTCGTCACTCATCTTTTCGAGCAGCGGTTTGACGGTGTTGAACACCTGCGCGTCGCCGCCGATCATGAGGTAGAGCGTGCCGTTGCGCGCTTGGTTAATGCTCGACGCCATGCACGCTTCGAGCGAATGCGCGCCCGCCTTCTTCGCGAGCTTCTCGACCCACACGTGGACCTTGGGCGTGATGGTCGCGCAATTGACGAACACCTTGCCCTTGGCGCCCATGAGCAGGTTGTCCTGCTTGTTGCCGAAGACGTTCTCCATCGAGGCGTCGTTGGTGACGACGGTGATGATCACGTCCGAGAGTTGGGTCACGCGAGAAAGTTTCACCGCGGCCTCGCAGCCGATTTCCCTTGCGAGCGCCTCGGCGGCGTCGGCGCGCATGTCATAGACCGCGCTGACGGTGTAGCCGCACTCCTTCAGCCGCCGCGCCATGTTCGCTCCCATGCGCCCGACTCCGACGAAGCCAATTTTCTGAGCCATAATTCCTGGTTGGTTTGAGTTTGTGTTGCTGTCCGGAGAAACCGGCACACCCGCCGCGTTGCTCCCGGAAAATCGCGCGCAGTATAGCGAGCGTCGCGCCGCGCCCGCCAATGAAAAAAGCTCCGAAACGCGATGGAGTTTTCTGCTGCCCGGCTCGACACCGCCGTCTTCGTTGCCTTACCGTTCCCGCGTGACCAACGCTGAAACCCCCACTGTTAGCGCCGATGCCATCGCCGGCTTGCGCGCCATCGTCGGGCGCGAAGCAGTGATCACGAATTCCGAGGAACTTACGGTCTATGAGTGCGACGCCTACACGCTGGAGAAGCACCTACCCGCCGTCGTCGTGCTGCCGAACAGCGCGGAGGAAGTTGCCGCCGTGGTAAAGCTGTGCGCTAGGCACAACCTCCCGATCATTCCGCGCGGCGCGGGCACGAGTCTGAGCGGTTCGATTCTCCCTGTGCCGGGTGCCGTGATGATTGCGCTCACGCGGATGAACCGCGTCCTCTCGATCGATTTTCGCAACCGCCGGGCGCTGGTGGAGTCTGGCTGTGTGAATGCGTGGGTGACGCGGGCGGTAGCGCCGAACGGCTTTCTCTACGCGCCCGATCCCTCGAGCCAGCCCGCCTGCACCATCGGCGGCAACGTGGCGATGAACTCCGGCGGGCCGCACACGCTTAAGTACGGCGTCACCACAAACCACGTGCTCGGCTTCGAGCTGGTTCTCCCGAGCGGTGAGATTGTCTGGCTCGGCACCACGCCCGACGGCGGCGAGGACGTGGACGGTTACGATCTTCGCGGCGCGGTGATTGGTTGCGAGGGGATGTTTGGCATCGTCACGCGCGTGCTCGTTCGGCTCATCCGCGCGCCGCAGGCCTACAGGACGATGCTCGGCGTGTTCGAGAGCGTAGCGGACGCGAGCCAGACCGTGAGCGACATTATTGCCGCCGGTATCGTGCCGGGCGCGTTGGAGATGATGGATCAACTCATTACCTACGCCGTCGAGTCGGCCTACAAGTTCGGCTTTCCGCTCGATGCCGGCGCGGTGTTGATTGTGGAACTCGACGGGTTGACCGCCGGTATGGATCAACAGGCGGAACGCGTGGTGGCCATCTGCAAACAGAACCGTGCCCGCGAAGTTCGCCTGGCGAAGACCGAAGAGGAGCGCGCGTTGCTGTGGAAATGCCGGAAGCGTGCGTTCGGCGCCATCGGCCGGCTCAGCCCGAACTTCCTCACGCAAGACGGCGTCGTGCCGCGCTCGAAGTTGCCGGCGATCATGGAGTTCATTCAGTCCACGAGCAGCAAATACGGGCTGCGCATCCCCAACGTCTTCCACGCCGGTGACGGCAACATTCACCCTCTCATCCTCTACGATGAGCGCGACCCGGATCAGGTGCGCCGCGCGATTGCCGCGGGCAACGACATTCTGGAGAAGTGCATCGAGTTCGGCGGCAGCGTAACCGGCGAACACGGCATCGGCGTTGAGAAGATTGATTTCATGACGAAGCAGTTCACGGCGGACTCGCTCGATGCCATGCGTGCGCTGCGCACGGTGTTCGACCCTGAGCAACGTTGCAACCCGCACAAGATGTTCCCCGGCGGCAAACGGTGCGGCGACTTCGCCCCCCGGAAGCAGATCGCCGCATGACACTCAAGCCCGACAGCCTCGACAGTCTGCGCGTCGCGCTTGCCAAGGCCGCCGCTACCGGTGAGCGCGCGCAGTGCGTCGACCTCAGCGGTTTGGCGAAAGTGCGCGAACACACACCGGAGGACATGACCGTGACCGT
>DATDFH010000517.1:0-4581 GCA_036522715.1 Verrucomicrobiia bacterium | reverse complement strand
CCAGACGGGCGAAGTCACGCGACACAACGCCGACGCTGTCGTGCTGGCAACGGGTGGTTACGGCAACGTGTTCAACCTCTCGACCTACGCGCGTGGCTCCAACGCGACGGCGATCTGGCGGGCCTACAAGCGCGGCGCGTGCATGGCCAATCCGTGCTACACGCAGATTCACCCGACGTGCATCCCGGTCAGCGGCGATTATCAGTCGAAGCTGACGCTCATGTCGGAGTCGCTGCGCAACGACGGTCGTGTGTGGGTGCCCAAGCGCAAAGAGGATTGCAAGAAAGCGCCGCAGGACATCGCCGAGGGCGACCGCGACTATTATCTGGAGCGGATGTATTCCGCGTTCGGCAATCTCGCCCCGCGCGACATCGCCAGCCGCGCCGCGAAGACGGTTTGCGACGAAGGCCGCGGCATCGGCGAGACGGGCCTCGGCGTTTACCTGGATTTCTCTGACGCCATCCGCCGGCTTGGCGAGGCGAAGGTTCGCGAGCGTTACGGCAACCTGTTCGCGATGTATCAGGAGATCACCAACGAAAGCGCCTACCAGACGCCGATGCGCATCTATCCCGCCGTGCATTACACGATGGGCGGCTTGTGGGTGGACTACAACCTGATGAGCAACGTCCCCGGACTGTTCGTGCTCGGCGAGGCCAACTTCTCCGACCACGGCGCGAACCGCCTCGGCGCGAGCGCGCTGATGCAGGGCTTGTCCGATGGCTACTTCGTTTTGCCCGCGACAATCTCAGGTTATCTGGCGACGCAGAATCCTGGCAAGCGCCCTGCGACCGACAATGGCTCGTTCAAGGAAGCCGAGGAAAATGTCCGCACGCTCACGAAGCGAATGCTCGACAACAAGGGCCGGCGCACGCCCGACAATTTCCACAAGGAACTTGGCAGGCTCATGTGGGAGCACTGCGGCATGGCGCGCAACAAGGCCGGGTTGGAAAAGGGCATCAAGGCCATCGGCGCACTGCGCGAGGAATACTGGAAGGACGTGAGCGTGCTCGGCGAGGCGGAGGATTGGAACCAATCGCTCGAACGCGCTGGTCGCGTCGCGGACTTCATCGAGTTGGGCGAACTTCTGTGCCGCGACGCGCTGCACCGCGAGGAAAGCTGCGGCGGCCATTTCCGCGAGGAGTATCAATACACTGCGGCCGACCCCGAAGTGCAGCAGGGCTTGGTGAACCCCGGCGACGTGAAGAGGCGCGACGACCAGTTCGCCTTCGTCGCCGCGTGGGAATTCGCCGGCGAGAGCAAACCGCCGGCGCTGAACAAAGAACCGCTCATCTACGAAGAAGTGAAGATGAGCACGCGGAGCTATAAGTAGAAGGACGACTTCGAGGATATCACAATTTGTGACATCCCCACGACACCAATGGCCGACAAAAGAAAAACCAGTTTGAGCGTTGTCCCGACAGGCCGGATCGAGTCTTCGATCCTCGCCGTGCGGGAGCAGCGTGTCCTGTTGGACCGCGACTTGGCGGCTCTTTATGGGGTCGAGACGCGTGTGCTCAACCAGGCCGTGCGCCGCAATCGTGACCGCTTCCCAGCGGATTTCATGTTCGAACTGAGTCGAGGGGAGATTCTGAGGATGTCACAAATTGTGATATCCTCTGACGGCCGGGCGCCACTCAAGTTCTCCAAGAGCGTCTTCGCATTCACCGAGCAGGGTGTAGCCATGCTCTCGACCGTTCTCAACAGTGCGCGAGCTGTGCATGTGAACATCGAAATCATGCGGGCGTTTGTGCGCCTGAGACAACTGCTCAATACGCATGCCGACCTGTCCCGCAAGCTGGCAGCATTGGAGAAGCGCTACGATGCCCAATTCCAAGTGGTCTTCCGGGCCATTCGCGAATTGATGGCTGCGCCCACGCCGCCGGCTCGCGGCGAGATTGGATTTCACACGTTAATGCCGCCAAAGCCAGCCCCGTCAGGCAAACGCGGCAAGAAGAGATCGTCATGAAGATTACCCTCAAAGTCTGGCGGCAGAAAAACCGCAACTCACCCGGCGGGTTCAAGACCTACACCTCACCCGTGTTGAACGAGAACATGTCGTTTCTCGAAATGCTCGACGTGGTCAACGAGGAACTCGCCAACAAGGGCGAGGAGCCGATCGCGTTCGACCACGATTGCCGCGAGGGCATCTGCGGCACGTGCTCGCTGGTGATCGACGGCAAGCCGCACGGGCCGCACAAGGGCATCGCCACGTGCCAGACCTACATGCGCAGCTTCAACGACGGCGACGAGATTGTCGTCGAGCCGTTCCGCGCGAAGGCATTTCCGCTGATCAAAGACCTCGTCGTGGATCGCAAGTCTTTTGACCGCATCCAGCAGGCGGGCGGATTTATCACTGTACGCACCGGTGCAGCGCCGGATGCGAATTCGATTCCGGTACCCAAAGAAAACGCCGACCTCGCGATGGACGCCGCGCAGTGCATCGGTTGCGGCGCGTGCGTGGCGGCGTGCAAGAACGCCAGCGCGATGCTCTTCGTTGCCGCGAAGGTTTCGCACCTCGGCCTGTTGCCGCAAGGCCAGCCGGAGCGTTATCGCCGCGTGAAGGCGATGGTCGAGCAGATGGACGCCGAGGGTTTCGGCGCCTGCACGGTCACGGGAAGCTGCGAAGCGGTTTGCCCGAAGGAAATCTCGCTCGACTTCATCGCCCGCATGAACCGCGACTACGCCGTCGCATTGCTAAAGGGTGATCCAAAAGCCATGAAGGCCGGCGGCGCGGGCTGAGCGGCGCCAAGATTTCAGATGCATTTTTTGCCGGGCTGGCGCATATACGAAGCGTGGCCGACCCCAGTCCAGCACCGATCCCTCCGGACCAGCCCACGGTCGTCGCCCGTTCGCTTTGCCTCGGTTCGCTGATCCTGCGCGGCATCCTGGAGCGCGCAATCCAGTCTCCCGCCGGGCCGGAATTCATCGGCGCGCACCGTGAGTTCGCGGTGCGCCTGAGCCAGTGGCTCAACGAACAGGATTGGACCGCCAACTTCACGCTCGAGGAACTGGCCGCGCTCTCGCAGATGCCCGGCACGTGGGACCAGACGCACCTCGACGCGCAGAACCGCCGCATCGAATCGCTGGGCGTCCTGTTCTGGGCGCTCTCGATCCACCAGGAATTTCCACCCTACGACGAACCGTTTGAACTGCCGAACCTCGAACCGCTATTGGGCTGGACGCAAGGCGCGCTCACGCACCCCAACGACACGCGCCTCGTCAATTTCCCCCACACGGCCTCCGGCTGGTTCAAGCAGGTGACGCAGCTTCGCCCGGCGCCCATCATCGCCAGCCGCCGGGCCGCCGCTGAATGCTGGCAATGGCGCGCACATGTCGCCGCGCTGCAACGCACGGGCGTCCCTTCGCCAACGGGCCAGGATTATCCGACCTTGATCGCCATCGCCGCCGAGGAGGCGCACGCGGCCGGCGCGATTCCGAAACCGCTGGAGCGCGACTTCCCACTTTTCGATCAGGCGTTCGGAGCGCTGTCCGAGGACGAGCTCGCCGAGGCCGCCACGATCGCGTCCGGACGCCGCATCGCGCTCGACTGGCTTTGCGGTTTCGCCACCGAGTGGGACAACGTTCCCGTGGCCCCGTCCGTCTGATCAAAGCGTCGCCGGCGAAACCCCCGCGCCGACGATGCTGCACGCCTGGATGACATTCAGCCCCAGCCGCTCCGCCTCGGCGAGCACCTCCGGCGATTCCGCGCCCGGATTGAGCCAGAGTTCATCGCACCCTTTGGCGGCGATTTCGGGCAAAACTTTCAGCGCCACCACCGGCGGCAGATAGACGCTGATCATCACCGGGCGGACCGGCACCTCCGCGAGGCTCTTGAAGACGCGCAGTCCCTCGATCTCCGTCTCGTGCAGGTTCACCGGGAACACGCGGTAGCCTTGTTGAACGAACGCGCGCACGGCCTTATTGCCAAACTTTGCGCGGTTCGCGGACGCGCCCAGCACCGCCACGGTTTTCATCATCGAACTCATCCCCGGACTATCCGCGCATCGGAGCGAACTGCAAGCGGGCCGGCTTCGACGACATGCAGGCTTGCCTGAATTCACCGCTCTGGTATCCCGTCTGCCTTCGACTCGATGAAAAAGTTCTTGTTCGCCCGATTCACCGCTCTTGTGCTCGCCGCCGCTTCGACCGCATTCGCCGCGGACATGCCCGAGTGGCTCTGGTTCGAGAAGACCGACGGCACCGACATTCGCTTTTTCCGCAAGGTCTTCAGCGTCCAGGGCCGCGTCTCGAAGGCGGAACTTGTGGCCACCGCCGACGACAAGCTCGAAGTCTTCCTGAATGGCGAACGCGTGCTGCAGAACAATTCGTGGCAGAACCCCGTGAAGGTCGATCTCACCGGCAAGTTCGTCAGCGGCCAGAACGTCCTCGCCATTCGTGCCGAGAATCGCGGCAGCAGTCCCGCCGGCGCGTTCGCGAAACTTGAGATCACTTCCAACAAGGGCAAGACTTTCATCGTCACCGACGCGTCGTGGAAAGCCTCAGCGAAGGAGGAGCCGAATTGGAACCGTTCGAGCTTCGATGACTCCGCGTGGGCCGCGCCGGAGTCGCTCGGCAAGCTCG
>DATDFH010000516.1:0-2912 GCA_036522715.1 Verrucomicrobiia bacterium | reverse complement strand
GTCCATCACGATGAGTCCGGACCAATTGTTTTTCGGCTACCTCGTGCTGCTGTTGGCTGCTCTGACGGGCGTGGCACTCTATTACGAGTTTCGCCGAAAGCGCTTCGAGCCGGAGCGGAGTCGCGACCACATTTTCCGATGTCGCAAGTGCGCGTTCGTGTACACCGACGACGCGGACGTGGAACTCTCCCGTTGCCCGCAGTGCGGGATGATGAATGAGGAGATTGAGTTCTGACGAGAGGCGTGAGGAACAAGGGTGGACGCGTAATCGGGGAGGCGGACGCGGCCCATTCTGGTTACGGATTACCCCCGACCCTTTGCGCGCTTACTTCCCTGGCTTCAGTTCCACGATGTCATGTGCGCCCGCCTCGCGCTGGCCGGCGGGACTGACGCGGATGAAGCGCGCCTTCTGACGGAGCTGTTCAAGATTGGCCGCGCCGAGATAACCCATTCCCGATTGGATGCCGCCGATGAGTTGCGTGAGCACGTCATCGACGGACGGCGAAACTTCTTTCAGCGCCTCGACGCCTTCGGGAGCAATTTTTTGCGTGGCGTCTTTGGTGTGGCCGTAACGCGCGGCGGACCCGGCCTTCATCGCGGCGAGACTACCCATGCCGCGGTATTGTTTGTAGAGTTTGCCACCAATTTCCATGATCTGCCCCGGAGCCTCGGGACAGCCAGCAAGGATGCCGCCACAGATCACAGCGTGCGACTGCGTCAACGCCTTCACGATGTCGCCGGACTTGGTGATGCCGCCATCAGCGACAATTGTTACGTTGGCCTTCGCGGCTGCCTTCGCGCAAACGAAGAGCGCGGTGAGCTGCGGAATGCCCACGCCCGCGACGATGCGCGTGGTGCAAATCGAGCCGGGACCCTGGCCCACCTTGATGATGTTTGCGCCCGCTTCGGCGAGAAATTCCACGCCACTGGCGCTGGTCACGTTGCCAGCGATGATCGGGAGATTTGGATACGCGTCCCGAATCATGCGCACGGTTTCGCCCACGCCCTTGCTGAAGCCGTGCGCGGTTGAGACTGCCACAGCGTCCACGCCGCGTTCCACCAAGCCCTCGATATGCGAGAGGATGCGTTCGCGGTCGAGTTCGCCGAAGGCGTTGCGCGTGGCCGACACGGCGGCGCCACAGAGGAGACGGAACTTTCCGTCGCGTGCGGGCTTGAACTGCGCGTTGCGCTCCTGCGTGATGCGCTCCACGTCGCTCATCGTAAACAAACCCGCCAACCGCCCCTCGTCATCGACGACCAGCAACTTGTGGATGCCGGGATGGTCGGTGAAAAATTTATCCGCGCGGGAGATGGGGTTGTCACCCAGCTCGCGCTGCTTGAGCGTGTGAACCTGCGCGACGGGCATCAGCGCCTCGACGACTTTGCGTTTCGAGTAACGCGGCTTGACCACGTGACCGGGCAACAGCCCGTGCAGCTTGCCCTCGGCATCGACCACGGGAAACGTGCTGAACGCGAACTTCCGCTCGTCGATCATCTTGAGCACGTCGCCGATGAACTGGTCGGGCGCGACCTTGATGGGGTCCTGGATGAGGCCGTGGACGTGGAACTTGACGCGGCTGACCTCGGAGAGTTGCTGGCGGTCGGCCATGTTGTAGTGGATCAGGCCAAGCCCGCCGTTGAGCGCCATCGCAATCGCCATGCGAGATTCAGTCACGGTGTCCATGTCGGACGAGATGACCGGGATGTTGAGCGCGAGTCCGTCGGCGAGCCTGGTGGCAAGCTGCGTGTCGCGGGGGAGGACTTCGGAGTAAAGCGTTGCCAGGGTGACGTCGTCGTACGTGAGCGCCAGCGATTGCTGCGCTGGAAAGAATTCGTCCGCGGTCTGGTAGAACTGGGCGTCGAGCGCGCTGATCTGCGTTGCTGCCATGGCGAAGAATGAACGGCGCGCCGGGCGGCTGACAAGCGGGAATTCGCGGACGTGTTCGCTTGCACGACGAAGCAGGGAATGGGCACCCTCGCAGTCGTGAATCCGCGTGCGTGCGTCAGGCGCTTTTTGTTTCGATCGGTTCCATTGCTGCTACTCGCAACGGGTGCGGCGGCGGCGCCGGCGGATTATTTCAGGATCAAGGTCGTCGATGCCGACACCGGCCGCGGCGTGCCGCTCGTCGAACTGGAGATGGTCAACCATCTGCTCTTTGTTACCGACAGCGCGGGCCTCATCGCTCTGAACGAGCCGGGCCTGATGAATCGCAAAGTATTCTTTTCTATTCGCAGTCATGGCTACGAGTTCCCCACTGATGGTTTTGGCAACGCCGGTCGCGCGCTCGACGTGAAGCCCGGCGGAAGCGCGACGCTCAAGCTCAAGCGTTTGAATCTTGCCGAGCGGCTTTACCGTGTAACGGGGCAGGGGATCTATCGCGACAGCGTGTTGCTCGGCGTGAAGCCGCCGCTCACAGAGCCGCTGCTCAACGCGCAGGTGATGGGACAGGACTCAGTGCAGACCGCGGTCTATCGCGGGAAGGTTTTCTGGTTCTGGGGCGACACGCAGCGCGCACGCTATCCGCTTGGGCAATTTCAAACGAGCGGCGCAACTTCGGAGCTGCCCGGCAAGGGCGGTCTCGATCCGTCAGTCGGCGTGAACCTCACGTACTTCACCGATGCCGAGGGCTTCAGCAAACGGATGGTCCCATTCCCCGAGCCAGGCCCGATCTGGATCGATGGGTTGGTCACCGTGTCCGATGAAACCGGACGCGAACGGCTGGTGGCGCATTACTCGCGCATGAAGGATCTCGGTCATCGGCTCGAGCACGGCCTCGTGATGTTCAACGACGACAAGTCCGAGTTCGAGAAGCTCGTGCAGTTCGATCCCAAGGACGAATGGCGTTGCCCACGCGCCCATTCCGTGCGCGGACGTGGCGATGCGGCCAGGTATTTTTATTTCGCCGCACCCT
>DATDFH010000515.1:0-5254 GCA_036522715.1 Verrucomicrobiia bacterium | reverse complement strand
CGCGAGTTCGCCGATGGCGTCGGCTTCCTTGTGGCCGCTGCCGCCGCTGAAGATCACCACGTCGAAATCGTTGAGCACGCCGGCGGCGATGTCCTTGCCCTTGACCTTGGTGACTTTAATGTCGCTGACTTTGCCGAGTTGTTCGATGACGCGCGGGACGCCTTTGCCGAACGCGCCGGCGTCGTCGAAGAGCGCGACGCGAATGGGCTTGGTGTCGGCGGCGCGTGAGCAAGTGAACAGCAAGGAGTAATCCGAAAGAAGGGAAGCGAGCGCCGCCAGCATTGGGAGCGTCGCGAGGAAACGGGAGCGGTTCATGTCGGCGAGAACAGGTGGTGCGTTGGTCTTCACGGGCGATCGATTACCGGCTGACTGACGGCGGATCACGGGTTGTTGGTTACGGGTTACTTTGCACCGCTACTGGCTTCGGCTTGTAGGCGAAGAAAACAATCACACCCAGCACGACGTTCTGGGCGATGCCAGTAACGAACCATTTGACCGCCAGACCCGGCGGCATCGGTTGCACGGTGTAAAGGACGAGCGTCATCACCTGGCTGAACAGTCCCATGAACAGCCCATAGAACGCGGCGCTGCGCACGGTGGCCGTGGACGCGAAGCCCGCCGCGTAAAGGACGACGAAGGTCGTCGCCGCGAGAAGCTGGGCCAGCGACATCCACGGCATGTGCGCCTGCATCTCGGCTTCGGGGCGCCACAGGCTCATGGTGGCGGCGTAGGTCTTTTGCAACAACACGCCGTGAATAATGAAGTCAGTCGCGAAGACTCCAACGAACACGACGACGATGGCGAGGAGGAGGCGTTTCGGGTTCATGGTCGCGAGAGTGCAGCAGCCGGCAACGGATGGCAATACGAAAGCCGGGCCACCGGCACCCGTCGTGGTTTGCGCAAGTCCTCGGTTTACCTCGCGGCGGTGGTCGCACTGACGATGGCCTGACGCCGACGGCCTGCAGCAGTCTCGATTTGCGCGGTGACGTAGATGCGATACCGCCCGTCGGGCAGCCGGACCAGCGTGGGGTCGTTCAAGCAGCGGACGGGAAACTCGGTGAAGTCGCGGCACGCAAGGCGCGCGCCCGGCTCCAGCTTGAAGGTCATGCCATCGTCCTCGGTGATGAAGCTGAAAACATCGCACGCTTTCATGCACGTCAGCCGCCGTCGTCCGTCGGGCAGGGGAATGCTGTGCTGGTCCACGTAGCTTCGCCCGCCGCCGCTGGCGCCCGCATCGCCGAGGACATTGCCGCCGGTGTAGGTGAAGGTGTTGCCGCCGTCGGCGGAATACGCGCGGCGGACGTTGTTCGCGCCCTGCATGTCTCCGAGGTAGAGCAACACCACACCGCCACGCGCATCGCTGAACACGTCATAAATGCCCATCGTGCCGCGATCGCTTTCGTGCAGCGTGTAGCGCACGCCGGCGTCGGGCGTGTAGCGCGTGCCGTCCTTGGAGCTGGAACTCGTGAAAGCCCGTGTCTGCCGGTCCCACGAATATCGCCGCCACGTGCCGTCGGGCAGTTTGGTGTCGAACGGATGCCGGATGCCCGTCGGCGGAACTCCTTCGGGAAATTTCATCCCATCCGCTGCCGTGGCGACCTGCACGCGGCGACTGGCCTGGTTTTCGTAGAACAAAATCACCTTGCCCGACTCGTCCACGCGCGCGGCGGGATTGGAGGCGTTATCCACGCGGAGGCCGGGATCAGGGGTGAAGCGCAATTCGCTTTCGCGATTGGCCGCGGCGGAGGCGGAAACGAGCAGCGAAGAGAATGCGGTCAACGCTGCTGAGAGCCACACGCAGCGCCTGGGAAGCGATGCGAGCGCGCGTCCAGGTTTCGTCACGGTTTGGTTCCGCCAGCGCCGTTCACTGAACACTCTTCGCCTCCGCAACCCGCCCCGGCTCGCGCGAGCCGCTGCCCTTGCGTTGGGTGAGCGCGTCGCCCAGTTCGGTGCGCATCTTTTCGGCGAAGGCTTCGAGCTGCTTCACGACCTGCGGATTCGCGGCGGCGACGTTCTTCGTCTCGCCAATGTCGTTTTGCAGATCGTAAAGCTCGGTCACTTCGAGTTTCCGATTGTCGTATCGCGCCGGGATGCCGTTGGTGCCGCCGGGGCGGCCGTTGAGAGTGCGGTAGGTGTGCGGCAGTTGCAGCTTCCAGCGGCCGTCGCTGCTGCTCACGGCCTGAAGTGCGTTTTGCTCGTAGTAGAATGCGTAGCCGTCGTGCGGATTCTTCGCGCCCTTTTCGCCGGCGATGAGCGGCCACACGTCAAGGCCGTCAATCTTGTGCTTCGGCAATTCCGCGCCCGTCAGCTTCGCGATGGTGGGGAGCAGATCAATGGTCATCATCATCGCGTCGCTCGTAGTGCCGGCTGGAATTTTTCCGGGCCAGCGCATCAGCGTCGGCTCGCGCGTGCCGCCTTCCCAGCAGGTGCCCTTGCCTTCGCGCAACGGCCCCGCGTTGCCCGCGTGGTTGCCGTAGCTAAGCCACGGGCCGTTGTCGCTGGTGTAGATGACGAGCGTATTTTCATCCACGCCGTTCTTCTTCAGCGCGGCGAGGACTTCGCCGACACTCCAGTCCACTTCCATGCACGCGTCGCCGTAGAGGCCCTGTTGCGATTTGCCGCGGAACTTGTCGCTCACGTGAAGCGGCACGTGGACCATCGAGTGCGCGAGGTAGAAGAAGAACGGCCGATCCTTGTGCGCCTCGATGAACTTCGCCGCGCGCTCCGTGTATTGGGTGGTGAGTTGGTTTTGGTCGTCGTGGCCGAGGTCAGTCTTGAGGACCGTGTCGCCCTCGATGAGCGGCAGCGGCGGATAGGGGCTCTTGGCCTCGGGATGGAGCGGCCACATGTCGTTCGAGTAGGGCAGACCGAAGTATTCGTCGAAGCCGTGGTGCGTCGGGAGGAATTGCTTGGGCGTGCCGAGGTGCCACTTGCCCGCCATGCCGGTCGCGTAGCCTTTCTGCTTCACGAGTTGGGCGATGGTCATCTCCGTGTCGGCGATGCCGTGCGTCGCCCTCGGCCCGAGCGCGCCGTGGATGCCGATGCGGTTCGGGTAGCAACCCGTGAGCAACCCCGCGCGCGATGCGGAGCACACCGGCTGCGGCACGTGGAAGTTGGTGAACTTGCGTCCCTCCTTTGCCATGCGGTCGAGGTTCGGCGTGGTGTAGCCCTTTGCGCCAAACGGCCCGATGTCGCCATAACCCTGGTCGTCGATGAAGATGATGACGATGTTCGGCAGGCGCGATGCGGCGGGGGCGGACCACGAAAAGCAGAGAAAACACGGAAAGAGACAGGTGAGAAGAATGCGAAGCGGTTTCACGGTGTGGCGAATGGTAGCTTGGATTCAAAATCCCCGGCGAGGATTCATTTCACCTCGCGCAGCAGCCGATCAACGTGCTTCCGGCGTCGCCATCGGCACGCAATTGCTTCGTCACGCGCCATGCGCCTGGTCTCACGGCAGGAGCCGGACGCGATAGGTCCGATTCGTCTGAGTGAGCGCACCGGAGTCAGTCACCATCACGTCGCTGCCCGTGCCCGGCACATAATTTTGAAGGCCCGACCAGTTGGTGCCGCCGGGGGCGCCACTCGACTCGAAGGAATATTGGCGCCCCAAAGCGGACGAAAATGTGACGCCCACGTTGGTGCCGATGGTTTCGATCTTCTTGATCCGCAGTCCGCTTGAGGAATCGCGCGGGTTGGTGCCGGCGAGGAACTCTTGATAATTGGTGAGGCCGTCGCCGTCGGTGTCCGCTGCGGCGTCGCTTGGGTCGTTTGCGTTGAAGCCGTTAGCTTGTTCCCAAGCGTCGGGGATGCCGTCGCTGTCGGTGTCGAGTTGGAGCGTGGTGTAGCTGAGATTGTCGAAATACACGTCGAGGAAGCTCCCACCGGCCTGGTAATTGACGAGGCCGAAGCGATTGAAGGTCGCGCCGTTCGTTTTGACACCGGCGGCGAGGTTGAAATTTGTCACCTGTCCGTTGAGCGTCACGGTGATCGTGCCCTGGTTGTTGTTGCTCGCCGGCGAGTAATGACACGTCCAGTCGAGCGGCGTGCCGTTGGGCATGATGATGGGCCCGGTGTTTTGAATGCCGCGCGTGCCCGCGTTGTTGTTGTAAGCGCCGCGAAAATAAAACCCGATGCGGCTGGGGCCTTCGATCAGGACGCCGATGAAATTCCGCGGCGGCCCGTCGCCCGTCGCGGTGGCGGAATTGAACCAGCCGATCAACATCCCGCTGTCGGAGCCCCCGCGGACGAGCGACACCTTGCCCGAGGCTTTCAACTCGGTGTTCAGATCCATCGTGGGCACGACGGCACCGTAGTAGGCGGCGGTGGTGGGATTGTTGGTGTCGGTGCGCCACATCAAGCCGCCTACTTCGCCGTTCGTGGAGCCGCCGGCGTGCTTGGTCGCGCTGTATCCGAAGTTGTGCCACGGGTTGATCTCGCAATCGAAAAACGTGCCCACGTTGCGGACCGCGTCCCAGCCCGGATTCGCGGAAAAATTCTCCGCCACACCGTCAATCACGAGATCGTCGAAGTAAGCGGTCAGATCACCGCCGCCGCTCTCCTGGCCGAACATGCCGAAGCGGTTGAAGAGGGCGCCTTCCGCCTTGTCGCCGGCGGCGAGATCCAGCGTGAACGTCTGTCCGTCGATGACGAACGTGATCTGTCCGCCACCGCTGTTTCCGTTCGGGTCATACGAGAGGTTCCAGGTGTGCGAGGTGGCGTTGGCTGGCAAGAGGTTGGTGCCGCTGATGACCAGAGGCGGCGTGCCGCCTGCGTGCCATGTGCCCGTGCCATACTCGAACAACACACGGAAGACGCCGTTCTCGCCATCGAAGCGGATGGCGAGCGAGTTGGCGGTGCGCCAGCCCTGGTTGTTCGTCGAGTTGAACCAGCCGAACAACATGCCGCTGCTGCTGGTACTTTGCGTGACCGCGAAGCGGCCCGAGGCGGTGAGCGTGTCATTCAGCGTCTTCGGCGCGATGACCTTTGCGTAGTACGCCGGCGTCGTGGAGCGTGTGATCCGCCCGCCCATCTCGCCGGGCTGGCCGCCCGCGTTCGTGCTGCTGGCGCGGTAGCCGAAATTATTGCTGATCGTGCGCGTGCAGGGCATCGGCGCAGCGCGATTCGTTACCCCCTCCCAACCCGGGTCGGCGTTGAAGTTCGTGAAGAACTGCACCGGAACCATCTGCGCTGCGACAAGCGGAAATGTGCCGGCGACGAACGCGGTCAGAACCAGTGTTCTGAGCGACGCGGC
>DATDFH010000514.1:0-7436 GCA_036522715.1 Verrucomicrobiia bacterium | reverse complement strand
GGCATGATTTCGTCATGGGTGACATCTGTCCCCAGTGGCACGCTGCGACACGCGTGGTGCTGGCGACCGGCAAGACGTTCGGCTTTGACGGCGGCGTGAAGGAGAACCGCGGGTTCGAGCGGGTGTCGTATGCGGTGTTCGACCCGGCGAAAAACCGGTGGAGTGAACTGAAGCTCCTGGCGCTGCCGGAGAAGGACCGCGAGGGGAAGACAATCCTCGAACCGAATGCCGGCTGCCATCAGCGTCACGATCTGCCGAATGGTGAAATTCTCTTGCCCATCCGGTATCGCAAAGACCCGAAGACTCGCGTCTATACGACCATCGTCGCGCGTTGCAGCTTCGATGGCGAGACGCTGACGTATCGCGAACATGGCTCGGAGTTCAACATCGCGAAGCCGCGCGGTTTGTATGAGCCGTCCGTCTGCGGTTTCCAAGGCCGCTACTTTCTCACGATGCGCGCCGAAGAAACCGGCTACGTCGCGCGCGGCAAGGACGGCATGAACTACGAGCCGTTCGTCGAATGGACCTTCGACGACGGCAAACCGCTCGGCAGCTACAATGCGCAGCAACATTGGATTGCCCACCGCGATGCGCTCTACCTGATCTATTCGCGGCGGGGCGCGAACAACGACCACGTCTTTCGCAACCGCGCGCCGTTGTTCATCGCGCGCGTGGACCCGGAGCGCCTCTGCGTGCTGCGCGACACCGAGCAAATCCTGATGCCGGAGACCGGCCTGGACCTTGCCGGCGGTTTCGCGCCCGTGGATGTAAGTGCGGACGAGACGTGGGTCATCAGTTCCGAGATGGCCTTCCCAAAGAACCGGAGCAACGAGCCGAACCGCGTCCTGCTGGCGAAAATTCTCTGGAGTCAACCGGCCACTTCGCCAGGCTCCGGCGCTCGCGCTGGAGAGACCATCGAGAACAGCATCGGTCTGAAACTCATCCGCATTCCGGCGGGCGAATTCACGATGGGATCTCCCTCGAGCGAAAATGGCCGCCGCGACGACGAACCTCAACGGCAGGTCCGTCTCACGCGCGATTTTTTCATCGGGCGGTGCGAAGTGACTCGCGGGCAGTTTCGCCGGTTTGTCGATGCCACCGGATACCGGACGGAAGCGGAACGCAACGTTCGCGGAGGCTATGGGTTCGACGAGCAGACCCGCCGCCTCAGCGGCCCGGACAAGAAATTTTCATGGCGATTCACAGGTTTTGCGCAAACCGATGAACACCCGGTGGTCAACGTTTCCTGGAACGATGCCAGCGCGTTCTGCCACTGGCTGACTCATGCCGAGCGCCACACGTATCGCCTGCCAACGGAAGCGGAATGGGAATACGCCTGCCGTGGCGGCGCGACCACGGCTTACTGCAATGGAGACGATCCACAAAAACTCATCGCGGTGGGCAACATCCTGGACGCTCCCGCGAAGGAGATCTTTCCCGATCGCATCGCGATTGCGGGCAACGATGGGTTTGTGTTCACAGCGCCGGTGGGCAGTTTTCGGCCGAATGCCTTTGGCCTTTGCGACATGCACGGCAACGTCTGGGAGTGGTGTGCCGATTGGTTCGGACCTCCCATGGCGACGTCGCAGATCGATCCGCGCGGACCTGATCACGGAAAAGACAAAGTTATTCGCGGCGGCGATTGGTATCACGACTGGGCATTCGCGCGCAGCGCGCAGCGCTTTCCCATCCACCCAACACTGTGCCGCCGTCACGCGGGCTTTCGCGTCGTCAGGGAAGTTTCACCATGACGGAGATATGAACCCTCAAGAACTCGCTCAAGCACTTCGCGCCGGCCGCACGGTCTTTGGCACCTGCATCGTCTCGCCTTCGCCAAAGTGGCCGCGCGCGCTCGAAGGCTCCGGACTCGATTTCGTATTCCTCGACACCGAGCACGTTGCGCTCGATCGCGCGCAGCTCAGTTGGATGTGCCAGACGTATTCGCGGATGGGCCTGCCGCCCGTCGTGCGCATCCCATCGCCCGATCCGTTCGCGGCGTGCATGGTCCTCGACGGCGGCGCAGGCGGCGTCATCGCGCCATACATCGAGTCCGTTGCGCAAGTTCAGGCATTGCGCGGTGCGGTGAAGTTCCGGCCTGTCAAAGGCGAGCGGCTCTCGCAACGTCTCTCAGGCGGGCCATTCGAGCCGGCGCTCGAAAATTATCTCCGCGAGCGCAACACCCAGCCGCTCATCATCAACATCGAGAGCACGCCCGCCATGCGCGCGCTCGATGAAATCCTCGCCGTGCCCGACCTCGACGCCGTGCTCATCGGCCCGCACGACCTCTCGTGCAGCCTTGGGATGCCGGAGGAATATGACCGGCCGGAATTCCTCGCCGCGTGCGAGACGATCTTCCGCAAGGCGCGCGCGGCGGGCATCGGCGCGGGGATTCATTTCTCCGGCAGCGTCGAGCAACTCGCGCGCTTCCATGAACTCGGCGCAAACCTGCTCATCCACAGCTCGGACATCACAATCTTTGGGACGCACCTCCGACTTGAGATCGCGGAAGTGAAACGGATGCGCGGCATCCAAAGTTCTTCCGCCGCGAAAGCAGAACAAGTAAACATCTGACCATGAAGTTCCGCCGCCTCGTTGCATTGCTCTCGCTGTTGTGTTTATCCGCCGCGCTCACCAGCGAAGCCGCGACAGTAACTCAGGCAGACCTCGTGGTTTACGGCGGCACCTCCGGCGGTGTCATCGCAGCGGTGGAGGCGGCGCGACTTGGAAAGAAGGCAGTGCTCATTGAACCGGGCAAAATCCTCGGAGGCATGAGCAGCGGCGGACTGGGTTGGACGGACAACGGTTCGACCGACACGATCGGCGGGCTGTCACGGGAGTTCTACCAACGCGTGTATCGCTTTTACACCAAGCCGGAGAACTGGCGGTTCCAGCAGCGCGCGGATTACCTCACCTGGCTTCCGAAAATCTGGGGCGTGGACGGCCCGCGCATGGAGGAGATCAAGGCGCAGTTCATCTTCGAGCCGCGCGCGGCCAAGGCGGTGTTCGATGACATGGTGCGCGAGGCGGGCGTGCAGGTTGTGTTCGGCGAGCGGTTGGATCTGAAGAACGGCGTGCGCAAGGACGGCGCGCGCATCACGCGCATTGTGATGGAGAGCGGTCGCGAGTTCGCCGCGAAGGTGTTCGTCGATTCGAGCTACGAAGGCGACCTCATGGCGCGCGCGGGTGTGAAATACATCGTGGGCCGCGAGCCGAACAGCCTCTACGGCGAGACGCTCAATGGCACCTTCCCGTTCACGCCCGCGCCGTTTCCAAAGATCAGCCCCTACGTCGTGCCCGGTGATCCGAAGAGCGGCCTGCTCCCGCGCGTCGAGCCGAAACCGCCCGCCCCCAAGGGCAGCGGCGACCATCGCGTGCAGGCTTACAACTTCCGCGTCTGCCTCACGGACATTCCGGAGAACCGCGTGCCCATCGCGAAACCCGCGAACTACAACGCGCTCGATTACGAACTGCTCGCGCGCCACATCGCCACGATGAAGAACGTGCGGCCCGGCCCGCGCAAGCACGCCGCCATCGGCCTGCGCGGCAACGGCGGCGACCTCGGCATCAACTTCGAACTGGTGCCCAATCGCAAGACCGACTCGAACTGCGGCAGCGAGTTTGGCACCGACATGTTCGGCGCGAGCTACGACTGGCCCGAGGCTGACTACGCGAAGCGCGACCAGATTTTTGAGCAGCACAAGACTTACACGCTCGGCCTGCTGTGGTTCCTCGGCCACGACGAACGCCTGCCCGCCGAGGTGCGCGCCGAGATGCAGCGCTGGGGCCTGCCGAAGGACGAGTTCGCCGACAGCGGCCACTTCCCGCATCAGATTTACGTGCGCGAGGCGCGTCGCATGATCAGCGACTACGTCGTCACCGAGCATGATGCGTATGCCAGAAGCGTGGCCAACGACGGCGTCGCGCTCGCGTCCTACCCGCTCGACTCGCACGGTGTCACGCTCTACATGAATGAAAAGGGCGTCCTTCACCGTGAGCGTGGATTCTTCATCGGCGGTACCAAGCCCTTTCCCATCAGCTACAAGTCGCTGCGCCCGCGCGCCGGCGAATGCGATAATCTGCTCGTGCTCAGTTGCCTCTCCGCGTCGCACGCCGCCTACGGCTCGGTGCGGATGGAGCCGGTCTTCATGATGCTCGGCCACGCCGCCGGCGCCGCCGCGAGCCTGGCGATTGACCACAACATCACCGTGCAAAACATCCCCTACCCCGCCTTGCGCGAACGCCTCCTCGCCGAGAAACAGATCCTCGAACACAAAGCGCCGCGTCCAACCGCCACCGCCTCCGCCGCGAGACCCTCAACGAAACCCGAATCCGCTTCACCCGCCGCGCCCAACGCCCAACTCATCGCCGACGTGAAAGTGCTCGTGGACAAGAAAATCGTGGACTCCGCCGACTACTGGCTCACCCACGCGCAGAAAGGCGCGCAATGCGATGGCAAACTCGTCGAGGCAATGTTGCTCAACATGGCACGCGCTTTCGAGCCAGCAGCGACACGCGCCGATGCCTTACGCATCCTCGCCGCGCACAAAGTTTTCTCGTCATCCGCCTACTGGGAGGAACACGCCACCGCCGACCGCAAGTGCAGCGGCGAAAACGTCCGCGCCGTCATTCGCAACTTCGTCCGCGCGGCCAAATAGCCGACCATGAACGTCCGCCCCATCTCCTTTGCGTTCCTTTGCGCTCTTTGCGGCCACGCCCCGGCTGCGGAGTCCTCGAAGGTCATCTCCGCCGACGTGTGCATTTACGCCGCCACACCGGCGGGCATTGTCGCGGCGGTGACGGCGAAGCAGGAGGGCATGTCAGTCGTGCTAGTCGAGCCGAGCCGCTGGGTCGGCGGGATTCTCGGCGCGGGCATCAAGCCGATGCAGGATTGCCCGGAGAAGCGCGCCGTGGGCGGGCTGACCAGTAGCAAGGTGTTCGTCGCGGGTAACGACCCGCCCAGCATCCGCGAGAGTTTCGCGCAGTGGTTGAAGGACGAAAAAATCCCGGTCGTGTTCGAGCATCGCGGCGCGCGCGTGGAGAAAAGCGGGCCGCGCATCACGCGTCTGCACCTGGTGTTCGCGCCGCCGGATGAACTCGGCGTGCCCGCGCCGGTGGCCAAGCCGGGGCCGGGCCGGATCGTCGAGGCGAAGGTGTTCATCGATGCCAGCTATGAAGGCGACGTGATGGCGAGCGCGGGCGTGAAGTATGCCGTCGGCCGCGAGCCGGCGGACAAGTTCAACGAGAAGCCCGCGGGCGTCGGCGAGCCGACGAACTGGCGGCCGATTGATCCGTGGCGCGAACCGGGCAATCCCGCGAGCGGCCTGCTGCCGTTCGTCGAGGCCGATCACGGCAAGCCGCGCGGAGCGGGCGACGATTACACGCAGGCTTACAACTTCCGTTTCTACATCACGGACGATCCGGCAAAGCGCGCGCCGCTCACACCGCCTGCCGATTACAATCAGGCGCAGTTCGAGCTGGTCGGCCGCTACGTCACGCATATCACAAACTGGGCCGGCGGCGACGTGCAGAAGGCGATGCCGCGGCTGGCGAGCATTTTCCCCGGCTGGCGCAACGGCGGCGAATACAATTACCAGCGCGAGTCGCTCGTCACGATCGCGCCGCTGGGCGTGAGCCGCTTCTATCAGGACGGCGACTGGCCGACGCGCGCGCGGGTCTGGCGGCAACACATTGATTACCTGCGCGGCCTGCACCATTTCCTCAGCACCGATCCGCGCGTGCCCGGGGAGTTCCGCCAGCGCACCGCCGCGCTCGGCCTCGACCGCACGATGCACCCCGACACGCAAGGCTGGCCGCACCAGCTCTACGTCCGCATCTCGCGCCGCATGGCCGGCCCCTACATCCTCACGCACGCCGACGTGTTGAACCAGACGCACTTGGACGACTCGGTCGGCCTCGCGCTCTACGGCGTGGACACGTATCCCGCGCGCCGCATCGCGGTGAGGGATTCGAAGACCGGCGCGCTCGGCGTCGCGACCGAGGGCAACATGTTCATCGGCGGCAGCCGCGGCACCGGCCATCCCTACCCGGTGCCATTTCGCGCCATCACACCCAAGGCGGAGGAATGTTCCAACCTCCTTGTGCCCGTGTGTTTTTCCGCGAGCTACATCGCCTACGCCTCGGCGCGAATGGAACCGGTGTTCTGCATTCTCGGCGAATCCGCCGGCGTGGCAGCGGCGCAGTCGGTGTGCGCTGCGAGTGCGGTGCAAAAAGTTGATGTGAAAAAACTCCAGAGCCGGCTGCTGGAACGCGGGCAGGTGCTCGAATGGAAATCGCCATGAAGATGCTCCGTCCTCTGTTGTTCCTGTTCGTCGTGTGCGGTCCGAAGTTTGTTATCGCCGCCGAGATCGCAAAGTCGCCTCCGGTTTTTGAATCGCTCTTCGGCGGAAAAGCTTTCACCGGCTGGGAGCACAAGGGCAACTGGGTCATCGAGGACGGCGCGTTTTACCGCAAGGACAAAGGCGGTCCGCTCACCTACACGGCGAAACCGGCGCCCGACGACTTCGAATTGCGCTTCGAGTGGAAAGTGTCGAAGGGCTGCAACAGCGGCGTCTATTACCGGCCCGGGCAATACGAGTATCAGGTGCTCGACAACGCCAACAGCCCCTACGGCGAGAATCCGCGCCAGGCCGCCGCGTCGCTTTTCTTCTGCATGGCGCCGTCGAAGGACGCGACGCGGCCGCTCGGCGAATGGAACGAGGGCCGCGTCGTCTGCAAGGGCACGATCATCCAGCAGTGGCTCAATGGCGAGAAGGTCATTGACTTCGACTACACCGATCCGAAGTGGGCGAAGGAGGTCGAGTTGCTCCGCATCCGTGGCGGCGACCTCACGGCGCGCGGCGGCAAGCTCTGGCTGCAAGACCACGGGGCGGAGGTGTGGTTTCGCAACATCCGGCTCCGCGCCATCCCGCCGGAGGAAAAGCTGACGCGGTCCGAGTTCACGCCGATGCCGGTTCCACCGGCGGCATTGGAGAAGGAAAACGCGCGCGTGCAGCAGGTGCTCAAGGCGAAGGAGAAAAAGTGATGCGACTGACGCAATGCCGCAACGAACCCGACCGGGCTTCCCCATCCGACTCCCTCTCCACCGCGAAGTGGAGGAGAGGGTTGGGGAGAGGAGGTGCGACTCACAAGCCGTCCGACAACTCAGCTCAAACTTCCCTCTCCCCGCGCTTCGCTGCGGGGAGAGGGAGTAGCGCGAAGCGGTGCCGTCTGGTTTCGACCGGCCTTGTGCTCTTTGCGCTCCTTGCGTTTTTTTGCGGCGAAACCTCGGCGGCGCAGTCCTCGAAGGTCATCGAGGCCGACATCTGTGTTTACGGCGGCACGTCCGGCGGCGTGGCGGCGGCGGTGCAGGCGGCGCGGATCGGCAAGCGCGCGGTCATCGCCGAGCCGGGGCGGCATCTCGGCGGGATGACGGCGGG
>DATDFH010000513.1:0-6509 GCA_036522715.1 Verrucomicrobiia bacterium | reverse complement strand
CACACCACGAGCAGCATCGGCAGCATGAAGGGCAGCGTGAACTTGAAGACGTAGCCGAGGAAGGTCGGCGTGCGCACCTTGTTATGGTCGGCGATGGACTTGACCATGAAGTTGGGGCCGTTGCCGATGTAGGTGTTCGCGCCGAAGAACACCGCGCCGATGCTGATGGCGAGGATGTAGTTGTTGAGCTGGGCATTGCCGAGCAGATAGCAGACTTCGATCTCGTCGGTGCTCACCGCCTTCGCCAGCACGTGGTCGCCGTGATACTTCTGCAACGCGAGGAAGGTGTTCTTGATCTGTTCCACGTGGGCGCCGTGGACGAACGTGGCGAGGTCGCTGCCGCCGGTCTGAATGAGGTGTTGCACCTGCGCGATGGTGTCGGCGTCGATGAACGAGCCGAACACCGCGCTGAGAAACGCGAGGTAGGCGGGCGCGTTGTCGAGCACGCTCGAAAGCACGCCCGAGCCGGCGTAAAAGAACGCGGGGCTTGGGTCGCCGCCCATGAGGGTGCCGGCGTTGAGTTTGAGCCAGTCGAGCGCCGGCATCATCGTGGCGAAGATGCCGACGAAGAGGATCGCGACCTCCTGCACGGGATGAAAGTTGAAGTCGTTCGCCTCGTGGACGTGTTTCTTCGTGGTGAAGTAGGACGCGGCGGTGGCGGCGATCATCAGCGCCTCGCGCAGGAAGAGCGGCTTGTCGATGAACACGGCGCCGAGGATGACGGCGAGGAACACGAGGTTGCCGAGACCGTCGAAACGCCACCTCTCCTGCGCGGTTTCACGAGCGCGCACCTCCGACGGCGCGCGGCGGAAGTTGAGCGCGTCGATCACGGCGAACATCGCCAGCAGCACGCCCACACCCAGCATCCACATCGGCCAGCAGTGCTCCGCCACCCACCAGAACGGGATACCCTTGAGGTAGCCGAGAAACAGCGGCGGATCGCCGATCGGCGTGAGGCAGCCGCCGACGTTCGACACGATGAAAATGAAGAACACAACGTGGTGCGCCGTGATGCGGTATTTGTTCATCCGTAGCCACGGGCGGATCAGGAGCATCGACGCGCCCGTGGTACCGAGCACGTTCGCGATGACGGCGCCGACGGCGAGAAAGAGCACGTTGACCAGCGGCGTGGCCTCACCCTTGACGTTGATGTGGATGCCGCCGGAGACGACGTAGAGCGATCCGATCAGGCAGATGAACTGCACGTATTCGGTCCCGACTTCCATCGTGCGCCCATACGCGTGCAACCCGCCGAGGTAGTACGCCAGCGTAACGGCGCCGAGTCCGAAGGCGACCTTGGGATAATGCCGCGCCCACCAACCGGGGAAAAAGAGCGGCGCCAGCGCGATGGTGCCGAGCAGCAGCCCAAAGGGCAGAATCATCCACGGGTTGGGGTGGACGAGTGCGTGTTCCATGCGCGCGCGAAGTTGGGGGCCGGGCAAAACCGGGTCAAACACAAACGCGCTGAAAATTTGCGTTGGCGCGAGGCGCGAGGCGTGCTACAAGGACGGCCGACATCAATCAACCCCGACCGTGACCTCAACGGAATCCAGATTTGCGCGCGCGCGGCTGCGGATGTTTCTTTTCACATCGTGAGCGTGGACCCAGATCCCATCAACCAGCCGTCTGGCAGTCTGAAGATGACCGCCTGCCGCGCGTGCGGCACGCGCCAGTTCATCCCACAGGAGGTGCAGCCGTTGGAGACAGTGTCCTGCACCCATTGCGGTCAGCCGGTGATGATGCCGCTGATGTTGCGGCAGTTTGAACTCCGCGCCGCGGTTGGCGCCGGCGGCATGGGCACCGTCTATGCCGCCTGGGACACGCGGCTGCATCGCGAGGTCGCAGTGAAGCTGATGCGCGATGAGCTGGCGACTGACCCGGTGTCGATGGAGCAGTTCACCCGTGAAGCGCGCGCCTGCGGCGGCGTCAATCACACCAACATCATCCACATCTACACCTTCGACGAGCACGAGGGGCACCATTACCTCGTGATGGAACTTGCCGACCGCGGCAGCCTCGACGACCGCATTGAAATTGAGAAGCGCGTGCCAGAACTGGCCGTGCTCGACATCGGCATCAAGGTCGCCTCCGCGCTGGCCACCGCGCTCAAGCACAACCTCATGCACCGGGACATTAAGCCCGGCAACATCCTCTTCAATGCTGATGGCGAACCCAAGCTGGTGGACTTCGGCCTCGCCGTGAGCGCGGACGTGGATGCGAACTACGAGAACACCATCCTCGGCACACCGTATTACATCGCGCCCGAACGCGTCCAGCGGATGAAGGAGGATTTTCGCTCCGACATGTATTCACTGGCCGGCACCCTCTACCACGCAATCACCGGGCACGTGCCTTTTGAGGCCTCGACGCCGCAGGAAGTCATCATGGGCCACGTGGAGGTCGAGTTGACGCCGCCGAACAAGGTCGTGCCTGAGATCACCGGGATGAGCAGCGACGCGCTGGCCAGGGCGATGGCGAAAAGTCCCGACGAACGTTTTGCCTCCTACGATGAATTCATAATGGCACTGACGGCGGCGCGCAGCCACCTGCTCATCAGCCAGTTGAATCACGAACACATGGAAGGCGCACACGACGACGAACCGCCGCCCGAAGTCGGCGCCAAGAAGAAGACGACCGGACTCCTCGGCTGGCTGAAGCGATAAGGCGAAGGTGGTCGTGGGCTCCGTCGCGGAGAATTTTCAACCCTCCAACGCCTTCGGACTCCCCAGCACCGCCTGCGCGATGAACACCTGCCGTGCGGATCTCGGCTGACGCAATAATTCCAACACGCGAGTTACCTCTGGTGAAACATGCCGGGTCGCCCGAAATGCGGGTGTGGGCCGCGCGAGTTCGGTGATCGCATCCACCTGCCGAAGCCGTTGTGCGACGTGTTGTTCAAGCTGGCTCGCTCGCGCGTGAGCCACGGCCGACTGTTCGAGTCGCGCAAGGTGACCGCTGCCTTTGTGCACTTCGTGAGTCTCGGACGCTTCGGTTTGACCGGTGCGGGAAAAGATCGGCGGTGGTGGCGGCAGCACCGGCTCGCGTCTGACCGGCACGCGCTCGACGCGTTGCGGGATGGGGATTGGCGGAGGAGCGGGCGGCCTTCGTTCGACGATCACGACCGGCGGCGGCGCGGGCGGCGCTTGGGGCGCTTCGCCTTCGAGCAGGCGGCGGATTTCCTCCTCCCAACTCAAGGTCTTGGTTGACGTGGCAGGTTCCGGTTTCGCGCCAAGTGGCTGCGGCCGCTCGATGGTTCCGCCTTCGCCGTCCGTTCCGCCCTTCCGACGCTTGAGAAAAGTCTGGAGCGCGGAGGACAGAATGAACGCGAGAAAGACCAGAAGGCCAATCCACGAGTCACCTGCGGCGAACCAGTTCATGTCGTCTCCGACTTCTTTTAGCCGCCACTCTTGGGTGACGCGCCACCGCCCTGGCCGCCGCCGGCGATGCTGTCGCGCATTCCGGTGTCGGCCTGGATGTTTCGCATCCGGTAATAATCCATCACACCGAGGTTGCCGTTGCGGAACGCCTCGGCCATCGCCAGCGGCACCTGCGCCTCGGCCTCGACCACGCGCGCGCGCATCTCGGCCACGCGGGCCGTCATTTCCTGCTCGACCGCGACGGCGGCGGCGCGGCGCACTTCGGCCTGCGCCTGCGCGATGAGCTTGTTCGCCTCGGCCTGTTCGGCCTGCAGTTTCGCACCGATATTCTCGCCCACGCTTACGTCGGCGATGTCGATGGAGAGGATTTCAAACGCGGTGTTGGCGTCGAGCGCGTTGCCGAGCACCGTCTTGGAGATGCGGTCGGGGTTTTCGAGGACGTCCTTGTAAGTGTCCGCGGAGCCGATGGCGGTGACGATGCCCTGGCCGACGCGGGCGATGATGGTCTCCTCCGTCGCGCCGCCGACGAAGCGATCCAGGTTGGTGCGCACCGTCACGCGCGCGCGGGCCTTGACGACGATGCCGTCCTTGGCCACGCCGTCAATGTTGAGTTTGCCGGAGGCCGGGTTGGGGCAGTCAATCACTTCGGGATTGATGGAGGTCTTCACCGCTTCGAGCACGGTTTTCTTCGTTCCCTTGGTGGCGAGGTCAATCGCGCAGGCGCGGTCGAAGGCGAGCTGGATGCCGGCCTTTTTCGCGGCGATCAGGCCCAGCACGACCATCTCGACGTTGCCGCCGGCGAGATAGTGGGTCGAGAGATCGTCAATCGTGAGCGGCAGGCCGGACTTCACCGCGGTGATGCGCGTGTCCACGATCATGCCCACCGGCACACTGCGCAGCCGGAGGGGAAGCAGATCGGTGAACATCCGCACCTTGGCGCCGGAGAACAGTGCGCGCACCCAGATCGCCAGGAAGTTGATGACCACGATGAACACGACCAGGCCGACGACGGCAGCGACGGCGAAGAGAGCGAGGACGAGGATATTGCTTGTTGTTTGAGCCAGCATTGGATTCATGATGTTGCTTTTGGTTGTTGAAATCAGATGGCGCGAACGACCGTTCGCATGCCTTCGATGGCGATGACCTTCACTGCGGCACCCTGCTCGATCATTCCGCCTTCGGTGACCACATCGACGCGCTGGCCGTTGATCAAGGCCGTGCCCGACGGACGGAGATTGGTCAGCGCCGTGCCGGTTTGATGGAGCAGGGCTGTCTGTTCGGCATCCACGTTGCCGATCGTGCGATCGGAAATCATCCTCTTGGCCACGCGACTCTCCGGAAAATACTTCAGGTAAACGAAAAAGCCGGCGATCAACCCCGCGATCGTGATCACGAGGACGCGGTTGCCCGTGTGCACATCCAGTTCGACGTACGCGACCGCCACGCCCGCGACGATGCAGATGAATCCGACGATGCCCGCGATCAAGCCAGGCAACAAGGTCTCCAGCGCCAGCAGCGCCGCGCCCGCCAGGAGAAGGATAATAACCGTCGTCACGGCGCGAGTATCGGGGCTGGGCTGCGGGGCCGCAAGTGGAATGGCCCCGGGCAATTGTAAGCAACCGGGCTTCAGGCGTCCGACACGGCGGGGTCCGCGAGCGGCAGGCGTTTGAGCGCGCGCAAGTGTTGTAGCTCCCGCAACAGGCGCGACTGCTCGGCTGCGGGCGTCGCCGGCGCGGCGATCTGCTGGTTCAACTGCACGACCGCGCGATCAAGAAACTGGTTGCGCAGCCGCGTGAGCACATCGGTCAATTCCCGCGGCGGGTCGGCGACTTCTCGCGGCTCGGCGAGCGCTTCGACAAGCAGACTTTTCTCCGCGTCGTCCTCCAGCTCCGAGAGCAGCGCGGCGGCGCTGATCCAGGTGCCGGCCGTGTGGCGTTGGACGCGGAGCGTTATCAGCCTTTTGACGGCGGCATGCTGGACCCAGTTGGAATCGAACAGCCCTGCCAGCCACTCGATCAACTCGTCCTGCTGATAGGCCAGCTTCAACAGCCAGAACTCCAGCGGTGACGGCCGCGGCGTCTCGGGTTCAGTCTGGGTTTCGATGGGCTCCTCGGAGGTCGCAGGAGCGGGACGACGCGCGGGAGCTTTGCGAAACTCGGCCCAGATTGCGTCCGGCGACACGCCGAGGCGTTGCGCGGTTTTCTGCCCGTAGGAATCGAGGAGGACGTTGTTGCCCGTCTTGCGTAGTGCCTCGCTCATCGCGTGGACCACCGCCAGCCGTCCGCGATCGGTCGTGATTTCATTCAGCACGCAGAGGCGGTTGAGGTGGAAATCGAAGAAGCTTTCGGCGCGGTTGATCACCTCCTGCATCGCCGCGGCGCCGAATTGTTTGATGTAGCTGTCCGGATCGTGCGGCGCGGGCACGACGGCCACGCGGATGGCGAGGCCGGAGGCGAGCAGATCGTCGAGCGCGCGGACGGCGGCGTTCTGGCCGGCATTGTCGGAGTCGAAGCAGAGGACGACTTCATCGGCGTAACGCTTGAGCACGCGCGCGTGTTCGCCGGTGAATGCAGTGCCCTGCGGCGCGACGATGTTCTTGATGCCCGCAATGAAGCACGCGATGAGGTCGAGCTGGCCCTCGCAAATGATCGCGAAGCCGGCGTCGAGGATCGCGCGCTTGGACTTGTCGAGGCCGAACATCACCTTGCCCTTGGTGAAGATCGGCGTCTCGGGCGAGTTGACGTACTTCGCGGTCTTCTCGTCGCCACTGAGCACGCGGCCGCTGAAGCCGATGACGCGCCCCTGCTCGTCACAGATCGGAAACATCAGGCGCCCGCGGAAGCGGTCGTAGTGCCGATCCGTGCCTTCCTTCTTGATGATGAGGCCGGCTTTTTCGACGCTGTCCAGATCGTAGCCCTTGCTCTTCGCCCAGTTCACCGTGTCGTCCCACGCGTCGGGCGCGTAGCCGAGGCGGAAGAGTTTCACCGCGTCGTCGGACACGCCGCGCTTGGCGAGGTAATCGCGCGCGATCTGGCCGTTGGCGTCGTTCGCCAGCGCGGTCTGCCAGCGTTGGGCGATCTGGTTGAGGATCTGGAGCAAGGTTTCCTTGAGCGAGCGCGCCTGCTCCGCGCC
>DATDFH010000512.1:0-6556 GCA_036522715.1 Verrucomicrobiia bacterium | reverse complement strand
TATCTGCTCCAGACGACGCTGGTGTTGACGAGTTGCACGCTGCTGATGATGTGGCTCGGCGAGCAGATCACCGAACGCGGCATCGGCAACGGCGTGTCGTTGATCATCACGGTCGGCATTCTCGCGCGGCTCCCGCACGCGACGCAGTCGGCATGGATGATGTTTTTCCCGCCGGCCGGCGAGTCGCACTACAATCTCTTCCACGCCATCGCGCTGATCCTGTTGCTGGCGGGCGTGATCGCGGCGGTCATCGCCGTGACGCAGGCGCAGCGCAAGATTCCGGTCCAGTACGCCCAGCGCGCCGTGGGCCGCAAGGTGTACGCCGGTGGCAGTTCGTTCATGCCGCTGCGGGTCAATTACGCCGGTGTCATGCCGATCATCTTCGCGCAGGCGATCCTGATGTTCCCGCAAAAAATCCTCGACCTCGCGGGCAAGTCGCTCGACATCCGGTTCCTCAGCGAGCTCGGGTCGAAGTTGAACTACGGCTCGCCCTTCTATGTGTGCATGGAGGCGGGAATGATCTTGTTCTTCTCGTACTTCTGGGTCGCAACACAGTTCAATGAAATCCAGATTGCCGACGACCTGAAGAAATACAACGGCTACGTCCCCGGCGTGCGTCCCGGCCAGGCCACGAGCGATTTTCTGCACCACACGATGAGCCGGATCACGCTGGCCGGCGCGCTGTTCCTCGCGGGCATCGCGATCGTGCCGATGCTGCTTTACCAGTTGCTTGGCGTGCCTTTTGAAGTCGCCACGTTCTTCGGCGGCACGAGCATTTTGATCACGGTGGGCGTCGTGCTGGACACGATGCGCCAGGTCGAGTCGCACCTTTTGATGAGGCATTACGATGGCTTCCTGAAGAAGGGCCGCATCCGGGGCCGCTTCTAGGATGAAGCGGCGGGTGATACTCCTCGGCCCGCCGGGTTCGGGCAAAGGAACCATCGCCAGCCGGCTGGTCTCGAGATTCGGGTTGCGCCACCTTTCGACCGGCCACTGGTTCCGGCGCGAGATGCGCGACAACACGGCGATCGGGCGCCGGATCAAGTCCTACATGGACCGTGGCGAACTGGTTCCGGACGGAATCGTCCTGGAACTGATGAAAGAATGGCTGGCCGCGCAGCCGCTCGGCGACGGGTTTTTGCTCGACGGCTTTCCGCGCACGCTGGCGCAGGCCGGGGCGTTCGACGCGTGGCTCGACGCGCGCGGCACGCCGGTCGAAGCGGTGATTTTTTGCGACGCGAACGTAGAGTTGATCGTTGAAAGAGCGGCGGGCCGGCGGGTTTGTCCGCAGTGCGGACGGGTTTATCATGTGGTCAACCTGCCGCCGCGCACGCCGGATCAGTGCGACGAGTGCGGTGTGGCGCTGATCGTGCGCGACGACGACACCGAGCCGGTGATGCGCAAGCGGTTCAGGATTTACGAAGCCGAGACCGCGCCGTTGGTGGCGTATTACGAGCGGCAGGGCAAATTGACGACGATTGACGCCGCGTGGCCGCTGGATCGCAAGCTGGCCGTTGTCGCTGAAGCACTCAAAGCATGACCTGCAAGAACGAGCACGAAATCGACGCAATGCGCCAGGCTGGCCGCATCGCGCGGGTCGTACTCGAAGAAGTCGCGGCGTTCATCGCGCCGGGGATCACGACGAAGCAGATCGACGAATTCGCGGCCGAGCGCATCCGCCAGCATGGGGCGCGCAGCGCGTTCCTCGGCTACAAAAAATATCCGTGCAACGTCTGCATCTCGGTGAACGACGAGGTCGTTCACGGACTCGCGAATGCGCGACGGTTGAATTTTGGCGACATCGTGAGCCTGGATGTCGGCGTGTTCTATCACGGTTACGTGGGCGACAACGCGAAGACTGTGGCGGTGGGCGGCTGTGACGTTCTTTCGCAACGGTTGATGGACGTGACCGAGCGAGCGCTTTACGCGGGCATTGCCCAGGCCGTGCCCGGCAACCGCGTGGTGGACATCTCGCGGGCGATCCAGGACGTGGTCGAAGGCAACGGGTTCAACGTCGTGCGCGAGTTTGTCGGCCACGGCGTGGGCCGGTCGGTCCACGAAGAGCCGCAGGTTCCGAACTTCGTGGATCCGAAGTCGAACCAGAAGTTGCGTCCGGGCATGGCCTTGGCGATCGAACCGATGGTCAACGCCGGCCGGCCGGAAGTTAAAATATTAAAAGATGGCTGGACGGTGGTGACCGCAGATGGTAAACCATCCGCCCATTTTGAGCACACGGTCCTGGTGACCGCGGGCGAGCCGGAAATCCTGACGTGCGAAGTTCCAGTGGCATCAGGATTGAGGGCGTGATCGAAGAAGCGCTGCCGAGCGGGATATATCGGGTGGCCTTTAAGAACGGCCATGTGGCTATTGGCCACTTGTCCAAGCGGGACAGACTGTCGGGAAAGAAATTTTCGCCCGGCGAGAGAGTGACGGTGGAAATGTCGCCGTATGACTTCTCGCAGGGCCGCATTCGAGTTTAGATCGAGTTAGAGACAGAACTATGAAAGTCCGCGCGTCAGTCAAGAAACTGTGCGAGAACTGCAAGATCATCAAGCGCAAGGGTGTCCTGCGTGTGATCTGCACCAACGCCCGTCACAAACAACGTCAAGGCTAACGAACCATGGCACGCATCATTGGTGTTGATATCCCCGGCGAGAAGCGCATCGACATCGCGCTCCGCTACATCTACGGCATCGGCCCGGTCAACTCGAAGGTCATCCTCGCGAAGGCCAACATCGAGCCGGGCATCCGCGCGAAGGACCTCAACGAGCAGCAGCTCTCGCAGATCGTCCACGCGATCCAGGAGGGCAAGTACGTCATCGAGGGCGACCTGCGCCGCGAGATCGGTTTGAACCTCAAGCGCCTCCAAGCCATCAAGTGTTACCGCGGCATCCGTCATCTCAAGGGCCTGCCCGTCCGCGGCCAGCGCACCAACACCAACGCGCGCACCCGCAAGGGCCCGCGCAAGACCATCGGCGTGCAGCGCAATCCCGACGCCAAGACCGGCATCCACTAAAAGCGAATTGTTATGGCCGACGAGACCAAGAAGAAACCTGCCGAGGCGAAGGAAGCAAAACCCGCGGCCGAAGCTGCCGAAAAGAAGCCCAAAGCTCCGAAGAAGAGCGAGAAGGCTGAAGGCACCGCCGCTCCCGCCGCTGAAGGTGCCAAGCCCGCCGAGGGCGCGCCTGCTGCCGCCCCCGTGGCCGTTGTTCCGACCGCCGCCGATTTGCTCGGTGAGGATCCCAACGCGAAGAAGGTCATCAAGGCCAAGCACGCCAAGAACATCACCACGGGCGTGGCGCACATTCTCGCGACCTTCAACAACACGCAGGTCGCCATCACCGACATGCAGGGGCATGTGATCGGCTGGTCGAGCGCCGGCCGCGTCGGCTTCAAAGGCTCGCGCAAGAGCACCGCGTTCGCCGCTCAACAGGTTGCGCAGGACGCCGCGCGCCAGGCGATGTCCCACGGAATGCGCGAGGTGGAGATTCACGTCAAAGGCCCCGGCTCCGGTCGCGAGTCTGCGATCCGCGCGCTTCAGGCCATCGGTCTGGAGATCACTTCAATCAAGGACGTGACGCCGATCCCGCACAACGGCTGCCGCCCCCGCAAGAAGCGCCGCGTCTGATGAATCTCAAATCTCAAATTTCAAATTTGAAATCATAAAGTATGGCTCGTTACACTGGACCCCGCACCCGCATCAGCCGCCGGTTTGGCGTGCCGATTTTCGGCGCCTCAAAATATCTGGAGCGCCGCAATTTCCCGCCCGGCGTTCACGGCCCTAAGGCCCGCCGCAAGCACACCGATTACGGGCTGGGCCTGATTGAGAAGCAGAAGCTCCGTTATTACTACGGGCTGATGGAGCGCCAGTTCCGCAATGTCTATGAGAAGGCGTTGCGCAAGCGCGGCGTCACCGGCGTGACCATGTTGCAGATGCTTGAAACGCGCCTCGACAGCATGGTTTATCACCTTGGCCTCGCGCAGACGCGCCCGGCCGCGCGGCAGATGGTCGGCCACGGCCACATCAGGGTCAACGGCCGCAAGGTCAGCATTTCCTCCTTCGCCGTGAAGGTGAACGACGTCGTCGAAGTGAAGGCCGCCAATGCGTCGCGCCAGCTCGCCATGAAAAACGTTGAAATGTCCACCAGCCGCGCGGTGCCCGGTTGGGTGACGTTCGACAAGGAAGCGCTCAAGGGCACGCTCGTGCGTATTCCCTCGCGCGAGGAGATCCAGCCGATTGCCAACGAGCAGGCAGTCGTAGAATTTTATTCCCGCTGATTAAACCCGTGTTCCCGAAAGGGAGCACACAACGGCAACTATACGGGCTGCGGCGCTGGGCGGGAATCAACAGCGCGGGCCAGATTAAAGTTGCCAGGAGAAAAAACATGCCAGTACGTCTCGGACGATTCGAAATGCCCCGTCGGTTGCAGAAGGAAGACGCAACCGCCACAGACACCTACGCCAAATTCATCGCGGAGCCGTTTGAAACCGGCTACGGCCACACCGTCGGCAACTCGCTGCGGCGCGTGCTGCTCTCTTCGCTCGAAGGCGCGGCCATCACCTCGATCAAGATCGACGGTGCGATGCACGAGTTCACCGCCATCGAAGGCGTGGTCGAGGACGTGACCGACATCGTGCTCAACCTCAAGAAGATCAAATTCAAGAGCGCCACGCGCGACACGCATACGCTGCTGCTTTCGGTCAACAAGGAAGGCGAAGTCCTCGCCGGCGACATCCAGCTCGTCGCCGGGCTGGAGATCGTCAATCCCAAGCAGGTCATCTGCACCCTCGACAAGAAGCGCAAGTTCGAGATGGAACTCGAGGTCAAGACCGGCCGCGGCTTCTGCCCCGGCGACGAAAACAAGAAGACCGACCAGCCGATCGGCGTCATTGCCATTGACTCGCTGTTCTCCCCCGTCGAACGCGTGCGTTACGCCGTCGAAAACGCGCGCGTCGGCCAGCGCACGGATTATGACCGGCTGCTGGTCGAGATTTGGAGTGACGGCCGCATCACGCCCGATGACGCGTTGCTCCAGGCGTCCGCGATCCTGCAACGGCACCTTGATGTGTTCGTCGGCTACGACAAGAACGCGATTGAGTTCGAGGAAGCCGAGGTCAAGCAGGACGACGACAAGGCGAAGCTCAAGAAGCTGCTCAACATGAGCGTCAACGAAATCGAGCTGAGCGTGCGTGCCGCCAACTGCCTCAACAACGCCAACATCACCACCGTCGGCCAGTTGGCGATGAAGACCGAGCAGGAGATGCTCAAGTATCGCAACTTCGGCAAGAAGTCCTTGAATGAGATCAAGGACAAGCTCGCCGCACTCGGCTTGACGCTCGGCATGAGCTTTGATGCCGCGTTGCTCGACGCGCCGAAGGAAGACCTCAAGTCCGTCATCCAGTAACCGTTGGAGAGTTGAGTTATGCGACACCTTAAACGCACCGCCAAACTGGGCCGCACTGGCACGCATCGCAATGCGATGCTCGCCAACCTCGTGTCCAGCCTCATCAAGCACAAGCGCGTCGAGACCACCCTCGCCAAGGCCAAGGCCGCGCGTCCGGTGGCCGAGAAGATGGTCACGCTCGGCAAGGCCGGCACGCTCCAAGCCCGCCGGCTGGTTGCCGCGCGTCTGCACGCGCAGTCGCGCTCGCACTTCAAGGGCACGCCCACCGTCAAGGGCAAGGTCCTCCGCGACAAGTGGCGCCTGAAGGAAGACGTGGTCCGCATCCTCTTCGAGGAAATCGCGCCGACCTTCAAGGAACGCAACGGCGGCTACACGCGCATCATGAAACTCCACCAGCGCCAGGGCGACGCCGCCCAGCTCGCCATCCTCGAATGGGTGGAACTGCCGACAACCGCCGCGCCGGTCACCGCCGAAGCCACGGCTGCCGTCGAGGCGAAGGCCTGAGCTGAACCACGATCAACCACGATCGCCCGCTCGCGAGAGCGGGCCGTTTTGTTTTCGTACGAGCCGACGTGAGGAGGATCACTCATCGACGATGTCCGCGGATTATCTGCTTGGCTCCGCTCTGCTGGCCGTGTAGTTCAACGCGCACACGTATCACCGAATGTCCTCCTCTCCTTCATCCTCCGGTCCCTGGTGGCGCGACCTGACCCGCTACCACTGGTTCGTCTTCACCGTCGCGTGCCTCGCGTGGCTCTTCGACTGCCTGGACCAGCAGCTCTTCATCATCGCGCGCAATCCGGCGATGCAGGCGCTCTTGCCTCCCGGCACGGCCTCCGACGTGTTGAAACAATGGGGCGGTTACTCGACCGCCATCTTCATCGCCGGTTGGGCGACTGGCGGTCTTTTCTTCGGTGCCATCGGCGACCGGATCGGGCGCGCGAAAACCCTCGCGCTCACCGTGCTTCTCTACTCGGTCTGCACCGGACTCTCGGCCACGTCGCGCGGCGTCATTGATTTCGCGGTCTATCGTTTCGTCACGGGACTGGGTGTCGGCGGCGTGTTCGGTCTGTCCGTTGCGCTCGTGGCGGATTCGCTGCCCGACCGCGCGCGCCCGCACGCGCTCGGCCTCATGCAATCGCTCTCCGCCG